>JAJYCH010000312.1 GCA_021778575.1 Planctomycetota bacterium | reverse complement strand
TCGATGGCGACCTTGAAGGGCAAGGTCGTGATCATTGACTTCTGGGCGACCTGGTGCGGTCCGTGCGTCGCCGAGATGCCCAACATGAAGAAGCTGTACGCGGAATACAAAGACAAGGGCGTCGAGTTCATCGGCGTCAGTCTCGACTCGGCGAAGGACCAGGGCGGCTATGACGCTCTCAAGTCGTTTGTCGAGAAGAACAAGATCGAATGGCCCCAGTACTATCAGGCCGATGGTTCGGTCAGCGAATTCGCCACGACCTGGGGGATCAACGCCATCCCGACCGTGTTCGCGGTTGACGCCGACGGCAACCTCGCCACCATGGATGCCCGAGGCAAGCTCGAGAAGCTGATCCCCGAATTGCTCGAAAAGGCCGAGAAATCGAAGAAGGTCGAAGCCAAGCCCTAAACCCTGAGCCGACGGGCGTCGTGAACCAGAATCTGGTCCACGACGCCCTTTTTCCCGATCCAACCACCGTCAAGCCGCAGCGTGGTTGAACAGCGAATCCTCGCCACGAACGACCGAGTCGGTCAGTAGGTAGGACTGGCCGGGCTCACGGTCGGGCAGCTCGAACATGATGTCGAGCATGATGTTCTCCATGATCGAACGAAGCGCCCGCGCGCCGGTTCCTCGAGCCTTGGCGAGCCGGGCGATTTCGTGGATCGCGGGATCGGTGAATTGCAGATTCGCCTCATCATGGTGGAAGAGAACCTGATACTGCTTGAGCAGGGCGTCCTTGGGCTCGGTGAGGATCTTGGCGAGATCCTCGACCGAGAGCTGGTCGAGCGTGCTGATCACCGGTAGCCGGCCGACGAGTTCGGGGATCATCCCGAATCGTTCGAGATCTTCCGGAGTGACCTGTGCGACCAGCTCGTTCCGCTCCATTTCCTTGTCGGGAGACGTGCCACCGCGTCCGAAGCCGATCATCTTCCGGCCCAGTCGCTTCCCGATGATCTCTTCGAGTCCGACGAACGTCCCGCCGCAAATGAACAGAATCTGGCTGGTGTCGACCTGGAGATACTCCTGCTCCGGATGCTTTCGGCCCCCCTGGGGTGGGACGTTGGCGACCGTTCCTTCGAGAAGTTTCAGGAGCGCCTGCTGGACGCCTTCGCCCGAGACGTCGCGAGTGATCGAGACGTTCTGGCTGGTCTTGCCGATCTTGTCGATCTCGTCGATGTAGATAATTCCACGCTCGGCGAGCTGAACGTCGAAGTCGGCCTCGCGAACCAGTTTCAGGATCAGATTTTCGACGTCTTCGCCCACATAACCCGCTTCGGTCAAAGTGGTTGCGTCGCCGATCGCAAAAGGGACGTTGAGCCGTCGAGCCAGGGTCTGTGCCAGTGCGGTCTTGCCGCAGCCGGTCGGCCCGATCAGCAGGACGTTACTCTTGGCGACCTGGACATCCTTCAGGAGCGGATCTTCGATCGGTTTCGAGGCGGCCCAGACACGCTTGTAGTGGTTGATGACCGCCACGGCCAGCGTTCGTTTCACCCGGCTCTGGCCGATGATGTACTCGTCGAGATGGTTGACGAGTTGGCGAGGGGTAGGAAGTTTGCCGATCGGCGGCTGCTTCCTCTCCCGACGGCGAAACAGCCCTTCGCAGGCCTCGACACAATCGGCGCAAACGTGGGCGTCGTCATCACGCAGGCCACGCTGCACGAGGGCGTTCCCCGCGACCATCGGTCCGGCCTCCACGGTCGTCCGGCCGCAAAAGTCGCAATGAGTCGGATTTGGGGGTCCAGAAGCCGGACTGCTATCGTTTCTCGCCGTCAAAGCCGTCACTCCCCTCGCCGCGGGATCGAAATCAGATTGCCGTGGACCATTCGTTCTCCAAGATAGAGAACATTCTTCAGTTCTACAATCCAGGGAAGCGATCGGTTCTACCAAGTAGGCGGCATGAAGGCTCCCCGAATTTCTTGTTCCCACCGGAAAGAACTCGTCCATTTCCCATGAACCGAGCATCCCTGGACGTCGTAGAGGGGGAATGACGTTTGATCACCAGGCATTCGCAACCGTAGGGAAAATTTTCATGAATCCGCTCACTCGTCCGTTCGTCCAGCTCTCCATTGATGCGGTTGACCTGGTCCTCGCCGACCCGGAAGGCCGGTACGACCCCGATCTCTTCGATCGTTACGAAACATTCGAGGCGGCACGAGATGCCGCACTCACCAGCGTGGAAGTCATGCTCGACGAAGCAGATTACGACGACGAGAGTCATCGCCTTGATCTCGAACAGGTTCGCGAACTGCTTGAATCGGCCCATTCGTTCGAAGAACTCGAGAGCCAGCCCGAATATCAGCGTTTCCTGCACTCGTCGACGCCAGTCCGTTCTGCGGCATGAAACCGATGGCCTGGTCTCTCGTCCGGGAAATCGACCATCGCAATCAGTTTTGTCGGATAACCCGATCTTGAATCCAGTCCGGGTGGCTGGTATAACCTGTTTCGTTGTGGTGCTGACTGCTTGGTTTCGTTAAACTGAGCTGGCCCGGTCCGACGTACTTGGGGATTGGTGTAACGGTAGCACGACTGCCTCTGGAGCAGTTAGTCTAGGTTCGAATCCTAGATCCCCAGTTTTTTAAGTTCTTTGGTCACAACGGTTTGACGCATCAAAACCGGGGTACTATTCTGTTCAGCTTCTCCCTTTTTTACAGACCCTAAAAATCCCTCCACTCTGCCCGGTCGAGATCCCTCTCGACCAGAACTTGCGACCATGCCGTTCCTTTCCGGGTCGTATGTCCTTCGCTATTCAATTGCTATGCGATGGCACGGAGGATTATCCCTTCGCCCATCATGGCCTGAATGGTCTGAAGCAAGTCGGCATACTCGGCGACGGCTTGCTTGATCTGAACTCGATCGACCTCGGTCGTTCCATTCGCCCGTCCCTCGTCTGTCAGATTGTCCGTTCCCAACTTACCCCCCTACTACTATGAATGCCGCCAAAGCCGCCTTCGTCCGATCGCTGGTCCGCTTGGCCTCGTCTTCCGCCACGACCGCAAGAACGGGGAGGTCAGGGCGTTCAAATTCGGCTGGTCACAGGCCTCGAAGGGAACTTTGGATTCCATGAGCACTGCCAGGAACGCCACATTGCAAGGTCCTGCACCCCATTCAAAAAACTGAACTTGACGTGGCGGAGCGGATCGACGATATTAACTCTCGACAGGGCGATTAGCTCAGTTGGCTAGAGCACCAGCTCGACACGCTGGGGGTCGCAGGTTCAAGTCCTGCATCGCCCACTCGGAAGTCCTGAAACTGCAAGGGTTTAGGACGACAACTCCGGGTGACAATCGGGAGATTTTGCTCTGGTGACAAACCGGGGTGACAATTCCTTCCACAAAACGAGAGGCTCGGCTCGATCTCCAGAGATCCAGCCGGGCCTCTCTTGTTTCGGGAAATCCGGATCATCCATGCAGTCATGCAGTCATGCATTCGCTTGTGTTGAGTCAGGCGACTTTGACAAGGCTGTGCATTGGCGGGAATGATCCAAGGCGAAGGCCCTCGTGAGTGACCGAGAAGTCAATTCGAGGGCCTTGATGTTGCGCCGGGGCTTCGGCTGCCTGTCACTCGCCACTTTCCCGCCCTCCTCTACTTCTCAGGGTCTAAGCCCATTGGCCCGCAACTCCTCGATCTCCTCAGCCAGAAGTTCTTCGTCGTTGAGCAGTTCGTCGTCGTCGAACAGATACCACGGCTTCTCGCCTTGGTCGGGGGTCGAATTGATGATTCGGGCAAAGAAGACCTCTAGCTCCGCTCGGCTCAGTTTGTTGCGTTTACAATAAACCCGCTGCCACTCAGAAGCCAGCAGTTTCAGCAGGCCGTCCGAGTCCCTGACCTGCTGGTCCCGAGCCTGGTGGGCCAGCGATTTAACGTCCGGTAACGCCAGTTCGACATCGACCAAGCCCGCCTCGGCATACCACTTCAAGTAAGTCTCCCGATAATGCTTGAGGGCGACTCCGCAACCCAATAAGTAGCCCTCCATCTCGGAGATCGGTGGGAGGAGGTCCATGAACGATGAGCAGTAATGCTCGGCGAGGTCCACGGCGGCAACGTCGCTGATCTCCTCGCCGCACGACCGGGACACGTCCTGGATGGCCCGTACCAGCAGACTCACCGTGGCGGCCTGACTTCCCTCGGCGGACTTTAGCCGGTCGGTGATATCCGCAATGTAGAACTCTTCCGGATCTTTGCCGTCCTTGATGAAGGAGTAGTATTCTCCGAGGGCTTCGATGATGAACCTCAGACGGTCGGGCTTGGACTGCCCCGAGTAATGGGCCAGGACCACCCGGAACTTCTCGACGATGGGGGGCTCGGTCCAGGACTTCTGCAACGACACCGATGTGAACTCGGTGGCCCAGAGAAGGGCGGCATCGCAGCCGTAATAGGCAGCGATCTTTTCTGCCGAGGGATGTGACTTCTTGAACAAGATACCGGCCGTCTTGGCTCTCCTCACCCAACAATCCTTCACGCCCCACTTTTCCGCCGCTTCCGCAGTCGTCCAACCTTCTATCTGTATAGCCCGACTGATGTTGCGGGCGAAGTTCCGTTGCCTTACGGATCTCGCAGGATTGGAGGCTGAGATCCGTGTGCGTTTTTTGTGCGGCATCCTGGACGGCTCCATGAGGGTTGTAGGAACCACCCTAACACGGAGACGCAACGATGAAAACTGGCACGAAGATCACCGCCCCCATCGCCCAGATGACCGACCGGCCCAAGCAGGACTGGACCCTGGAAGACCTCACGAATTACGCAGCAGTTCGAGCCGACGGACTCCGCCGAATGGCTAAGCAGACGCTTGAAGAACTCTACTTGTTCGGCGAGGCCCTGTCCCTGATCCGTGCCCTCAAGAAGGGCGAGGGCAAGAAGTGGTTGCAGTGGCTTTCCAAGCAGCCCTATAGCAACACTTCTGCATTCCAGGCGATCAAGTTCTTCGAACGGGTTGGGTCGCTCGAAGACCTGTCCTTGCTCGATGGGATGACGATCACCGAGGCGAAGATCGCCCTGGATGTGATCGCCCCTAAACCCGTGGTGGCTCGGCCTTCGATGAAGGCAGCCCCCGCACCTGCACCCATCGCCCCGACCAAGGCCGAGATCGAGACCCGATCCCCTGGGGCTTCGTCCTTGGCCGAACGGCTTATGGCTCCTTCCGAATCGCCCTCGGGGGTTCACGCCGCTGAATATCTCGGTCGGGTCGGATCTCTCCTGACGGCTGCCGAGCGAGCGGGGATCGACTCCGCCTGCTTGGAGTTGCTCGACGAGATCGCCGAGACCGTGGACCGGCTCCGTGGTGATCTCGAACTCCGAAAGGCGGTGGCCGCTTGAGCAACCACATCAACAGGCTGTATTGCACTGACGCTCTGACCGGGCTGCGGGCATTGCCCCCGGCCTCGGTCCCCCTGACGGTGACTTCGCCTCCATGGGATGATGCCAGAAACTTTGGGGGACATGAATTCGACTGGGGGAAGGTCGCTGACGAACTTTGGAGGGTGACTTCTCCGGGTGGGATCGTGTGCTGGGAGTATCAGGACCAGATCCGGGACGGCTCGGAGACCGCCACGTCTGCCCGCCAAAGGCTGCATTTCTTGGATCTCGGGTTCCGGATCTACCAGACGATCTACGCCCTGAAATGGTCGTTTCGACGCACGCCTCGGAGATTCTACCGCCAGGTCAGTCAGGTCTCCGTGCTGTCTAAGGGAAGGCCCAACACCATCAATTTGCTGCGTGACAGGAGAAATTCCACGGCTGGCAATTTCTATCAGAGGCACAATTTTCGAGAAGTTGACGGACGGTATTCGGCCAGTTTCTGTGGAGTTATCGGCGAATATGGGATCAGGGGGGACACCTGGCTTTATCACGTTGGGGGTCGGAAGTCATCCGATGGCCCGTATCCTGACCATCCGGCGCTGATGCCCAAAAAGCTGGCGAGAGACTTGATCCGGGCATTCAGCAATCCCGGTGATCTGGTCCTGGACCCATGCTCCGGTGCGGCAACCACCGCCTCGTCGGAGGCGATCGCCTGGATGTCCTCGTCGAATATCTCGTGCTTCTTGTCGGCCAGATCCTTGAAACGCGCAAAGGCGGCGTTGAGCGCCTCCTCCGAACCCAGGTCGATGCCGAGCTCG
>JAJYCH010000311.1 GCA_021778575.1 Planctomycetota bacterium | reverse complement strand
CGCTATCGTGCATCCGGTTCTCGATATTCAGCCGGATCAGCTTCGGACCGATGCCAACCGCGCCAAGTCCAACCTTGACGCGAAGCAAAACGACTCGGACATTCTTGCCAAGCTAGAAAAAGACGGCCTGAAAGAGCCGAACTTCCAGAAAGTCATTGAAGGGCAGATCTCCAACGCCTTGAAGCCGGACAATTATCGAGCCCGACTTGACTGGGTCTCGCCCGAGCCCGGCGCCGGCCTGATCCGCGACCAGCCCGAACTGATCGCCCCGACCGAGCTGACTGCCTTCCCCGGTCGCGGTGGAATCACGATTTTTTCGCTCGATGACAATGGCGAACGGATCATCGACACGGGAGCCGAAGCCAAGAACGGCAATAAGCTGGGGCGACCCGGCGGGGTGGTCGGTGCCGCGCCGGGCGGCGCTGGCGGCGGCAACGACAACCAGAAAAAAGAGACTGCCGAGGAGAAGCGGCGTCGCCTGGCGGAAGAAGAACGCCGCAAGGGCATCTTCGCCGGCAATGCCGCCAAGCCTGAAGAGAAGAAGGAAGACGATGCAGCCCCCAACGCTCCGCCCCAGGGTCCCTTCAAGGAGGAGGTCAAAGGGAAACGCTGGGTCGTGATCACGGCGGTTCTCGATAACGAGAAACTCAAGAAGAACTACTTGATGGCGCTCAAGAATGAAGCCATCGCCTACCCCAATTTCAAACGGGTGGATGTCGAGCGTCAGACCCTCCAGTCCGACGGCTCGTGGAGCGAGTGGGCGGCGACCGAGATGGATAAGAACTGGGCGGTTCTCGACAACCTGCCCGAGTACGACGAAGAATTCGTCCCGGAATCGAAGCGGATCGCCGCGCTGGTCGATCCCCTGCCGTTCCTCAAGGCCGGCTACTGGGCGGGCGTCCATGTGGCGAAGCTGGTTCCGTCCGAGATCATCAACAAGAAGGCCGATGCCCCGCCCGCCGGAAATAATATGCCGGGCGGTGGTATGCTGATGGGTGGACCTGGCCCGATGGGTGGGTCTCCTCCGGGTGGAGGCAGCGTGAGCCGCCAGCAAGGCGGTGGTAAGAAGATGGGCGGCATGGGAATGGGAATGGGAATGGGAATGGAAATGGGGGGTGGAGGACCTGGCGCACCGGGTGGTGGCGGCCCGAGCGACGACATGAATTTCACCAAGTCCGACGATCCGGCCCTCATGATCCGCTCGCTCGACTTCACCATCGAACCGGATCATACCTACCGGTTCCGCATCCGGATCGTCGTCCACAACCCCAACTTCGAGCATACCGACGTGAACCCCGGCGTCGACGTCGATAGCCCGAACCTTTCCGGCCCCTGGAGCGAACCTTCGCCGATCGTCACCGTTCCCGCCGATGTCGTCGCCTATGCCCAGGCTCCCGAGCAAGCGGAACGGCGTGATGACCTGGTCAACTTCCAGGTGGTCCGCTGGGACCCGGCCAGCGGTCAAACCGTGATCAAGAACGACACGCGAGGCCCTGGCGAGATCATCGGCGAATACACCTCCGTCCAGATGCCCAACTCCGACGGAAACGGACCCAAGTCCGAGCGGATCGACTTCAACAGCCGGGCGATCGTGCTGGACACCGTCGGCGGTCGCCAGAAACTGCCTGACATTGGCGTGACTCGTAACAACTTCGAGGTTCCCGCGATGGCCATGCTGGTTCAGCCCAACGGCGACGTCGTCATCCGAACTCAGGCCCTGGATCGATCCGACGAGGTCCGTGAAGACATGGAACTCGGCTACAAGCAAGCGATCGAGGATTCGGGCAAGAAACGCGAAAGGGGCGGCAACGACCGGATGACCGGGTTGAATAAGGGCGGCAAGAAGAAGTCCGGTGCCCGTGGCGGTTCCCGTCAGTCGCCAGGCGGGGGAGCTTCCCGTCAAGGCGGTGGTAGTAATTCGAGCCAGGGAAGCTAAACGGTCTCCCCCGTTCGATTGTTCAACTTCAACCAAACAGCCCCCGGCGATCCGCGCCGGGGGCTGTTTTTTTCGATGAACTAGATTGATGTTTGTTGCCGGCTCGCTTGCGATCAGGGTCCGAACCAATCGCGAATCTTGCTGAAGAAACCTCGGCGCTTTGGCAGCTCGCTCGGACCGCTTTGAAATCGAACCGTCGGGTCGTTAGGGGCTTCCATCGCGACGGGATTCTGCTGGATCTGCTTGAGATGAGTGAGCAGGAGTTCGGTTTCAGGTTTTTGAAATCGGGCCGAGATCGGTCGAGCGTCGGGAGTCGTGGCGAGGTCCGCCAGATAGGTCAGCAAGGCTTTCTTCTCCGCAGGTCCCTGGTTGAGCAGGTAATGGACCCAGGCCCATGACTCTCGATAGTCGCGAGGGGTCATCTGGGTCACGACCTTGAGTGATTCGAGACGAGCAAGGTCGGGCGACCAGCCCGATCGGAGATCCTCGGGAAGTCGGCCCACATGCTCGGCGTTGACCCCGCGTCGCTCGGTGGGACTCTCGAAGTACTCGGCCAGACCCTCGTCGAGCCAGAGCGGGATATCACCGATCGCAACGTGCAAGAGAGCGTGAGTCGCCTCGTGGCGGATATCTTCTTCGAGCCGATCACCGAAGAAAGTATAGACGACTCGCTGATTGCCATTGGCGAGGAAGAACGCCCGGCGATGCGGCAATTCGGGATAGTAGAATGTGAGAAAGTGCTCGAACGACTTGCGATCGTCGAGGATATAAACCTCAACCGGGCTTAAACCGGGCTCAACCCGCAGGCCGAGTGTTTCCGCCACCTGCGATTCGAGCGACTGAAGCTGCTTAACGACGGGCGCGTTCGCTTCCAGCTTCTGATTCGTACAGATGACGTAAGGCCCGGTCCTGACCTGGAATGCCGTGGGGATCAACGGCTTGCCGCCCTGGACACCCATGGTCGCACAGCCGGAAATTCCCAGCCCGACGACGAACAAGAGGCCGACCCGGCAAAGCAGGAGAGGTGTCCGCGAGTCGTGGTTCCGGTTCATCGGTGGCCTCGCGAAGGATGGTGGACCCGTCCTGACCGGCCTCGTCACGAGAGCGGTCGGCCCCGTCTTCGATTTCTCTCTTCCTTAGAGTCGATGAGCCGGGCGACTTTCCGCCAGAGGCCCTTCCAGTCGTTCCGGGCCGACAATCCCCAGGGGAGATAAGCCCGGAGAAACCGCAAGGCATCGGTTCGCGTTCGGCCGGAGACATCGCTGAGACTGATCTGAAGTCGCGCCAGGTTTTGCAACTGCCGTCCTTGCGGAAGCGGATGCAGAAGTTGAACGCCGACCAGGTCGATCAAGGTCAACTCGATCGATTCGGCCTCGGGGTCGCCGACGATCAAAATATTGGCGGCCTTCAGATCGCGGTCCGACATCGAGCGCTCATGGAGGACCCGGAGGAGCCGCGCCAGCGCCAGGGTCAGTCGCTCGATCTGGCGTCGACGAATCTCACAAGTTGCTTCGGCGAGGACAGTCTTGGCGTAATCCCCCAGGGTGATCGAGGGTTCGGCCTTGATGCTGACCAGGTAGGCCCGACCCGTCAGCCAGCGGCCGAGCGGACCCCAGCCGGTCTTGACCACGTAGGCCAGGTTTTCCGGTGTCGGCAGACCTCGGCTCTTGAGATGCTGGCCCGCCTGCCAGGCCCGGCCGGCACGCGAGGGGCGCAAGAGGTTCAGCACGAACTCCAGAGGCTTCTTGGGGTTGAACCGCTTGTAGATCACCCGGGTCGGCCGCCCTTTGACCATGAGCGTCGTCTCGGCGACGATCGCCGTCCGCGAATCTTTCAGGACGATCGTATCGTTGCGGTAAAAGACGCCTTCGGGGTCATGCAAAATCTGATCGATACTGCTGGAGTCGAGACTGCGCGACGCCACGATCCGGACGCCGTGGCGCTGCTCGGTCGTGAAGTACTTGTTCCGGCTCCAGCAGCGGCGTCCCCAGCGTCGCCAGAGTCGCTCGGCCCAGGCCCGTGTCGATCGCTCGATATCGCGTGAGAGATTCCGGGTCCCCGGAGCCGTCGGCTCGCGCCTGGCCTTCAGATAGGCGTGAAGAAACCGGTAGCGATCCGACCGGTTGCAGCGAATCCAGAAATAATGATTCAGCAGCGCCAGGTTCTCGCGGACGTCGGACCAGCTTAGCCGACGGGTGACGCGTAACGCGTCGAGATCGATCACGGCCAGTCGGAGCGAATCATCCGGCTCGATCCGGATCAGGAGGTTGCCGGGATGGAAATCCTGGTGGACAAAACCGGCGTCGTGAAGGCGGGCCGTGAGATCGGCCAGGACCCGAGCCAGATCGCGCCGGAGTCGCCCCTGGCGATCGAGCGGCATCAAGGGCAAACGACGCTCGACGAATTCGTCGAGCGGTAAGGTGTTTGCGATTTCCTTGGTGACGAGAAAGTTTTCGAGCAGGAAATTATTGACCCGACGCTCACCGAGTGCGACCGGCGTGATGGTCGGCACGCCGATCGCCTCAAGCTTGGCGGCCCGTCGCCCCTCGTTACGCCCCTTACCACTCCGGAACCACTGGCGCGCTTTGGCCCGGAGGTTGGGAACCAGGAAATGCTTGACGTAGACCGAGCCTTCAGGCAAATCCGCGCGGTAGACCACGCGATGCGGACCGCGTTTGACGGTGGTCAGTCGACCGGTGCGCTTCCATTCATCGAGCGGTAGTTGACCGTCGCGGAGGAGGGCCTTGGCCCAATCAGCCCGGACCCACCATCCCGTATCGTCGGACTTCGACCAGTTCCACGCCGGAGGCTCGAACACGCAGGGGCGCGGTCCGGACTCCGTCCCGGAGGACAAGCGTGATGGTTCGAGGTCGGGCATGGGGATCGTCCTCGTGCCGGGTCACCGGGCCGGGGATACATCCGGCCAACGGTCAAATCGCAAAGCGAAACCTGGAAAGCGGGTTAACGTCAGGGGGTTGTGTAAAAAGGCTGGGATGGAGGATGAAAATCTCCCGACCGTCGAAGCTCGCGAGCCGCCATCCCTTTCGGCTTCGCATGGAGATTCGACAGGGTTTCCAGATGAGCGAGCGGCCGGACTCCAGCGATCGCGGCGACAAACGCCGGCGACCACGAGTCGACCGAATATTTCTGTTCGAGCCAGCTCCGGGCCGCCTGGCCCATCTGCCGCCGAAGATCGGGATTTCGAGCGAGTAGCGTCGCCGCCTCGACCCACTCATCGGCCGTCGCGGCCAGAAAGCCCGTGACGCCGTGGCGGATCATCTCGGGATGGACGCCAACCGGATTCGCGATCACCGGTAAGCCCGCTGCCTGATACTGGAGAACCTTCAGCCCACATTTCCCTCGACTCCAGAGGTCGTCGGGAATCCAGCTGATCCCCACATCCGCCGACGCGACGTCAGTCGCTTCGGTGGACTCCGACCAGGGTACATCGATGACGGGCAGATTCTCGAACCGGAGAAAGTGATCGCAGACCATCCGGAGTCTCGATCCGGGAACCTCTCGGCCAATCCGCTCCCAGAGTTCGCGTTGCTGGGCAAGACCGGTCAGGGTGCTCGACGAACCGATCCAGACCAGATCAAGCCCGGAGCTGGAGCGGACCAGATCCGTTGGTCGAGCCAGTCGAGCCTCGATACAGGTGGGAATGATCCGGATATGGTCGGGGTCGGCCCCCGACTTCAACGCGCAATCCGCCAGGAACGAATTGCCGGCGATCACGGTATCGGCCGCCTGGACAACACGCTTGAATCGGTCGGAGCGACGGCGATGATGAGGCCCTCGACGGTCGTACGAGTCGCGATAGAGAACCGCGTCGTCGAAATCGAAGATCAGTCGTGCCGCCCGCTTACGCAATTCTCGCAACTGCCATCCGGGAAGCAATTTACGTTGCAGGAGAACCGTCTCGTAATCCGCCGCGCGGCCGAACTGCGCCAGTCGTTGAAAGAGACCGTTCGCCAAAGGCTCGACAGTCAGCGACCATCCCGAGGCCAGAAGCGTCGACTCGAACGCCCGGACTCGATAACGGCAGCAGACGTGGCTTGGCGCCTCGACCAGCGCGAGTGCCCTCATCCCGTCCTCCCTGACGGCGGCTCTCCAATCGGACCGAAGCAGTCCGGCGCGGCGAATCTTATCAGAATCGCCCCGCGTGACCAGATCGGTTTCGT
>JAJYCH010000310.1 GCA_021778575.1 Planctomycetota bacterium | reverse complement strand
TGATGTTCGAGTGCGGTCAGCCGCTCCATGCCTACGACCTCGGCCGGATCGACGGCCGGATCTTGATTCCGCGCCGGGCCGTTAAAGGGGAGACTCTGAAGGCGATCAACGGCAAGACCTACGAACTCACGCCCGAGATGCTCGTGATCGCCGACGCGACCCGTCCCGTCGGTCTCGCCGGAGTGATGGGAGGTCTCGAAACCGAGATCAGCGCGTCGACCCGCGATATCCTGATCGAATCGGCGCGGTTTGATCCGTTGAACGTCCGCCGGACGTCGCGTGCCCTGGGTCTTCATAGCGATTCGAGCTACCGGTTCGAACGGCCGTTCGATCCCGAGGTCACGGAGTGGGCGAGTCGCCGGTGCGCCGAGCTGATCCTGGCAACGGCGGGTGGAACGCTCCATCCCGGCCTGATCGATGCCGGCGCGTATACGGCGGAGCGGAAGCCGGTCACGATCCGTCTCGATCAGATTCTGCGAGTCCTGGGAATCGCGATCGATCCCGCCGAGGTGAACCGGATCTTGCTGGCGCTGGGGCTTGTCCGGACCGGCGGCGTTCCCGAAGCACCGACGTTTCAGCCGCCGAGCTGGCGGAGCGACCTCGAACGCGAGATCGACCTGATCGAGGAAGTCGCCCGGATTCACGGGTACGAGAATATCCCCGAGGATCGGCCGGTCCCGCTGGCCGACGCTCCGAGGAGCCCCCGCGAACGGGTCGAGAACGAGACGCGGTCGTTGCTCACCGGTCTCGGCTTCGATGAGACGATCACCTTGACGTTCGTTCCGGACAGCTTGATCGGAACAATGGACCCCGAAACGACCGAGCCGCCGATCCGGGTCGAGCACTCGGTCCGGAAGCGAGCCAATGCGCTCCGGCAGAGTTTGATCCCCAGCTTGCTGTCGGTCAAGGCCCATAACGAAGCCCATGGCAACATGGGCGTCGACCTGTTCGAGATTGCCAACGTCTACCTCCCTCGGGCCGGCCAGGAGCTTCCCGACGAGCCGACGCGGATCACCCTGCTGAGCGACCGTGATTTCCTTGGCCTGAAAGGGATTGTCGAGGCACTTCTGGCTCGATTCCACACCGAAACCGGTCTTGAAGTCCGCGCGAGTGCCTCGCCCTGGTTCACTCCGGGCCGCTCGGCGGAACTTTTCTTGAACGGCAAACCGCTGGGCCGGATCGGCGAGATCGACCGCGTCCGGCTCGACCAGTTGGATGTCCGAACCCCCTGTTCGGCGGCGGAATTAACGCTGGGAGTCCTGGTTAACCAGGCGAACCTGGTCCCGACGCATCGCCCCTTGCCCCCCCTGCCCGCCGTCGCCCGGGACCTGTCGCTGGTTGTCCCTCGGGCGCTGACCTGGGCGGAACTGGTCGGGGTGGTCGGTCGAGCGGGGGGGACGACTCTGGAGTCGATCGTCTATCTTGACGCCTTCCGGGGCGGAAATATCCCCGACGACCGCCAGAGTCTCCATTTCGGCTTGCGGTTCCGCCACCCGGAGCGGACCCTGACGGGCGACGAGGTCGAAAAGGCGGTCCAGTCGATTGTCGAGGCCTGTTCGACGCGGTTCGAGGCGACCCTCCGGGGCTAACCTCGGACAGGCGTCTCAGCCGTTCCAGCCAATCCAGGCCACGCTTAACTGGATCACCGGAACCAGGACGACGTTGGCACAGAAAACGGCAAGCATCGATCGCACAACACCTTGCGTCGCGGCCTTCCCCACGGCTTCGGTCGATCGGTCGGCATTGAGCCCCGACCAGCAACCGATCAAGGCGACCAGAAAACCGAAGACGACGGTTTTCAACGTGGCGGGGATCACGTCGGAGAGCCGGAGATAATCCAGGGCTCGCGATTGAAAAACCTCGGCTGTGAGGGTTCCACCGGTCAACTCGGCCGCCAGGCCCCCCAGGAGCGCCGAGGTATCGAGCAGGATCGTCAGGAGCGGAACAGCGAGAGCGCAAGCAATCACCCGAGGGGCGACGATGGAACCGATCGTCGGCGCTCCGAGAACCTCTCTGGCGTCGATTTCCTCGGTCATCGTCATCGAGCCAAGTTCCGCGCCGAGACCGGCTCCCATCCGACCGGCCACCAGCAAGCTCGCCAGAACCGGGCCGGTCTCTACCAGCACGGCCGCGGAGAGCACGCTTGGCAGATTCTCCTCGGCGCCATATTCGACCAGGAGCCTGCGGACCTGCATCCAGGTCACCAGTCCCACGCTTGTCCCCGCAGCGACGACCACCGGCAGTCCGCCCCAGGCAACGCGCTCGAACTGACCGAGAACTTCGTGCGACCGTCGGACCAGACAACGAGGGATCGCGACGAGAACCTCGGCCCCGAAGCCGATAAACCTCCCGAACAGTTCGAGCCGACGGACCAGCGAATTCCACATGGCGACGTCCTCAGAGACTCCGCAATCGCTCAGTACCGGATGATTTATGCCAGAAGAGGAGTTAAGGACAAGATGACTCCCGATAGTTCTACCGCATGGAACCGTAATACGTGATACAATTTCTCATGCCTACCCAAACAGCCAGTCGTCCTCCGCGGACCCCCGAGATGACGCGACCCACTGGACCGCTCCGATATCGACCGCGCGGTCTCCTGATGGATATTGCCGAACTCGATGAGGTGGCGCTTCGGGATCGATGGGGATTGGCCCTGGTCGCGGTCGGTTGGTTCCAGTTCGCGGTTTTTCTCGTCTGCCAGCTCCTTTATGGAACCGGTGATCGGGCCGAATCGCATTTCTTGCCGCTCTGGGGGCTGGATCTGGTCGGTTCGATTCTGATCATTCGACGGTTCCTGGTGGGACCGGAGCGTGGCCCGACTCCGGGTCTGTTCTTGCTCGTCGCCCGAATCTGGGTCACGTTCCTGATCCTGACGTTTTCGACAGCCTCATTGAATCGACTGATCGGATTCGAGACCGACTGGTTCAAGGCGATCTGGGCGACGTTGAGCACGTTCGGTTTCGCCACGATGGCCTGGATCTTCCACATCAAATTCTTGATTCCGGCCGTTCAGATGTCGTTGACCGCGCTTCTGATCGCCCGGTTTCCCCAATATGCCTACGGTTTTTATGGGGTCTCCTGGTGTCTGGCGCTGAATTCGGTTGGTCTGGTTCTGGAACGTCGGCGGAGTCGAGTCCGGGCGGAGTCGGAGCAAAGTTTTTCGCTGAACCCGCTGGGACGGACGATCGAACTGGGTGGAATCAATCTCGATCGTCGTTGAACCAGGCATGGCGATACAACTCGGCCTGGAGCCGGATCGCGTTCTGACGATAAAAAAGACCGACGATCAAACCGGTGGTCGCCCCACCGACATGCGCCAGATAGGCCACGCCACCAACCTCACCGATCTGGTGGATCGATCCCAGGCTCATCCCGATCTGAATCAAGATCCAGATTCCGATGACCAGGTACGCCGGCATCTCCGTCAGGAAGTTGAAGAAGAGCACCCGAACGCGGTTATGGGGATACCAGATCAAGTAAGAACCCATCACCCCCGCGATCGCCCCCGAAGCGCCCAGGATCGGAATTAACGAGTCGGGAGACACCGCGATCTGAGCCAGCGTTCCGACCAGTCCGGCCACGAGATATGCGATCAGGTAGCGAAACCCACCGAGAACCTCCTCGACATTGTCGCCAAAAATCCAGAGAAAAAGCATGTTGCCGGCGAGGTGCAACGGGCTCGTGTGCAGGAAAAGCGAGGTGAACAGCGTCAGAAAGACGGGGATCGGGATCGGTCCATGCTCGATCGCCGATTCCGTTCCAACGAGCTCGCCTTCAAGGAGCTTTGGGACCGGTTCACCAATGTCGAAATTGTGCGTGATCTCGTATGGGGTGACCGAAAACGAGACCTGAAACCCCTTGCCTTGATCGATCTCAACCGCATAGAGCGCAATATTCACGGCGATCAAGAGATACGTCACGATCGGCACAATCCGGGTCTTCTCGACATCTCCCAGGGGAAGGACCATGGATCGACCTCTTAAATCGCGACGAATTCCGAAGGTTCGCGGTCAATGATCACCCCCGACTGCACTGAAACAGAGCAGTCGACGCAACAAATCCAGGCAGGAGCGTCTCGACGCCGCTCGGCGGAAGAGTCTCGCTCCTGGCCCGACTCATGATAACCGAAATGGGACGGGAAGTCTCGGTCGCGGTTCTGTCCGAAACCGACCGGTGAAGTAGTCGCGGAGCTGGCTGGCGTCGGTCTGGTCGGGGCCGCCGAACAGGACCAGGTAGCCGCCGACCTTGCCCTTGTCGTCGAGGGCCTTGGCCGCCCCGCCCTGGTAAACCAGCGTCTCGAAAGGATTCATGGATGTCTCGGAAAGAGGTCCAGAGCTTGCGGTGATTCGGTCGATGATTTAAGATGGATTGATGGATCAGACCAGGGGATCGGGGAACGACGAAGATGGGTCTTACGCTCAAGAAAGTCGAAGCTCTGGTCAAGCATGCCGAAACGCTGGCCACTCGCGAAGAAAAGTTGCAGTTCTTGCAACAATATATAGACGAAGGCTTGGCAATGGGGATCGTTGCGATAATGTACGGTGAAGATGCCTCGGATCACTTGATCCCGAAGGAACCCGATCCGGTCCAGGTCTCGGATTGATCGAATCGGCGCTCAGTTTTTCCAGCCCATTTCGCGGAACATCTCATCAAATCGACTGGCGAGAGGAACGACGAAGATGGCTCTCACGCCCAAGAAAATGGAGTAGCTCTACGACGAATGCGAGAAGCTGAAAACCCGAGAGGAGAGAATGGAGTTCTTGCTCAAGCACGCGGAAGATGTCACGGCTCTCGGTATCGCGGTGATTACCGAAGGCGGCAACATCTCTGATGACTCGATCCCTCGGGAACCACGAGAGATCGAGGCACAAGGTTGACCGGGGGTTCACGAGCCGTCTGGAGGCTGGTCAGGCGCCGATCACGCCTCGGATCGGTCCGCTGGGACTTTCCCATTCGCGACGGACGCGGGACAACCCGAACGCACAGAGTTCAAACTGGTCGCTCAATCGGCGAAGAACCGGCGCTTCGTCGTTGGCCAGCGTGCTTGCGAGGTAGTACGAGCGTTTCCCCTGGGCCTGGAAATCGATCAGGTGATCGGGCGAACTCTTCGACTTCAACTTTCCCAGAGCTTCCGGATAAACGCCGGTCCAGAACAGCGTGTAGTCGCCGACATGGCGATGGCACTCGCGACGGCGTTCGGTATCCAAGGATGATTCAGCCTCGGCAATGATCTCCGTCACCTCCGTCAAGCTTCGCCCTTGTCCATCGCGAACCTTCACGAGGCTCGAACTTGGGACAAACCGGGCAAGCAAGTCGGCGACGTAGCCAACGAGGTTGGGATCGCCGATTCCAAGTTCTTCCATGAACGTGGATTCGGTCAAACCACGAAACAGGCGATGCAACGAATGGCCTTGCGGGATCTCGCGCGTCATAACGGGGCGCTCCTCACCCGGTTGGGACACGGAACAGGAAGTTGACCTGACGTCAACCCCCCTCCGCTAGCAAATTATAGGCCATCTTTTCGATTCGATCCACCCCGATCGATTCGCGGCTCGCGAACAACCATCAGTGCTTACCGCTCCCCTTGTATTCAAACCGAGATCTTGGCAACATAAGGAATAGAATCAACGATTCGGGTACATAATTCGGGGGAGTCGTTCCCTCGGTCACGGACGCCCCGCTCGGCCCGCCGAGCGCAGTGGCGATGCGGTCGGCGTGAGGCCGCGGGACGGGAGGATGGTCGTTTGCGTATCACGTTCCATGGCGCGGCTCGGCAGGTGACGGGTAGCGCCCACCTCCTCGAAATCGGTCCGCATAAAATTTTGCTCGATTGCGGTCTCTTTGATTCCGATCGGATCGATCCGAACAGTCCGAACCGGAACTGGACGTTTGATCCGCGGTCGATCGATGCCGTCATCGTCTCGCACGCCCACAACGACCATATCGGTCGACTTCCTTGCCTGGTCCGAGCCGGTTACCGGGGACCGATTTACGTCACCCGGGCGACCGCCGATATCACCAGCGTGATGCTTCGCGACAGTGCGCGAATCCAGCGTGAGGACGCGCGGAACGGATCGCTCAAGACGGCCACCAACGAGCCGATCGAACCGCTGTT
>JAJYCH010000309.1 GCA_021778575.1 Planctomycetota bacterium | reverse complement strand
CGGCAGGACCGAGGTCGAAAGCTGGGGCGGCGAACTCGTGCTGATCCCGCTGGTCGAGGGGCATTCGACGACCAATCTCGTCCGAAAGGCGGCAATCCCCCACGCGGCGGAAGTCGCTGTGCCGACGCCTCATGCGGGTCTCAGGACTCAGGACTTAGGACTCAGGACTCAGGACTCGGGTCGATCCCTGGTGGATTTGGGAGAGTCAACTTGAAGCTGCCTCGCGTCTCGACCCGCTCGATCCTGGCGCTTCTGGCCATCGTCGCCGCCGACTGCATGGTCTATCGGTCGTTCGCGACTCGTCATCAGATTGTGACCCCTTACAACCTGGCCTTGGACACCCTTTCGCTGATCACGATGGCCAATCTCCTGGCCGTCGTGATCGCCATGATGGTCCGCGACGGCGTGCGGGCTCGGCCGGCTCGCCTCGGATTTATCGTCGGCGGCTTGATCGGCCTGGGCGTCACGTTCGTCGGATTCGATCCTGCCCTCCATGCGCTGGGCTCGGCTCTGGAATCGACGCGCTTCGGCAACTGGCTCTCGGCCACGATGATCCGCCAGGTGCTCACTCTGGTGGTGATCGTGGTCGTGATCCCGTTCCTGTTCCAGGCGGTGCTGGGACTGGCGGGCGGTTGGATTGTCGGTAAATTCGTGCCGCCGCTTCCGGCGGAAACGCCAGTCTCGCGGCGTCCCTGGCTGCTCCCGTCATTGTCGCTGGTGATCTTGCTCGCCCTGCCGACTCTGGCCGTCGAGGGGGCGTTTCGCTGGACCATTGAACCCCTGTTGACACGTCGAACCGCCGGTCAGGAAGCGGTTGTCGCCATCCGCTGGTCGAATGGAACTCCGCGGGTTCTCCCGGCGGGATCGAAGCTCAACGGCCTGGACGGGATGAAAGTCCGGATCGAGCGAGACGACGAAGCCTCGGTCATTGAACTCGAAAATCTGGGCGGAACGACCGCGCTCCGCGATTATCGGCCGGTCTACGGAACGCTCCTCGACGGCAACCGAGCCGGCGAGACCGTCGGCCTGCCGTATTGCTTCCTCAAGCCGGTCCCTTGAAATTGGCGGCCTGGCGAATCAAGTTCTTTCCGGGATGGGCCTCATGATTCCAGAGCTGCCGCGCGTTTCCGTCCGATCGATCATGATGATCCTGATCGTCGTCGCGCTCGATTGCGTGGTCTATCGCTCGATCGCCACTCGACCAGATTCACTGACCCGGAATTATTGGGAGATCGCGCTGGCGACCGTGCCGATGGTCAATCTCCTGGCGGTCGTCATCGCCCGGCTGGCTCGTGGTCGGTTGCGCGACTGGCCCTTTGGGCTGGGCTTCGCGCTCGGCGGATGGATCGCCGTGCTCACGACGATCTTCGCTGTCGATCCGGCGCTCGACTGGATCGACAGCTCGCTGGAATCGACCTCCTTCGGCCGATGGCTCGAAGCCGTGCCGATCCGGATCGAGGTGGCTTTTCACACCATCCTGGTCGTCCCGTCGTTCCTCAGCCAGTTCACGATTGCCATGATCACCGGGAATCTGGCCCGCTGGTTCGCCCTTCGTCACGTGACGCGTGCCGAGGCCGAGCGGCCGGTTCGTGGCGGTTATTCGCGGTCGCTTGCGCTATTGTTGATCCTCGCAAGCTTACCGGCGCTGGCGATTGAAAGGACGCTCCGCGCAAAGGTCGACCCACTGATCGTCCGACGATCCACCGGCTCGAAGGCGATCGTCAACATCAACCCGAATGAATTCACGCCGGGGCTGGTCGCGAAAGGATCATTCCTGGAGAAAGTCGCGGGAAACAAGGTCCGGGTCGAGAACGACAATTGCCCGACGATCCCCCAGTTCGCCAGGACGACCCGAGGCACCACCTGCTTCAATGATCTCCGGGCCGTCGAGATCACGTTCCTTGAGGGGGAAAACTCGGGCAAGACAGCCAGTTTGCCGTACTGCTTCCTCCAGCCGATCCCTTGAGGGAGACCATCGAAGTCTTGAGAAGACCGATCGCGCCGGCTATTATCGGTAGTGATCAGCGATTCACGCCGTTCACGGTCGAAGCTTACGAGCCCATCCATGATTCGCCGGATCATCGAAGTCGTATTGCTCATCTTGCTGGCCATCGGCGGCTATCAGGCCTGGTCGACCGGTCAGGAGCGAACCCGGCTCCAGGCCGAGTTTGACCGACTCGTCCAGGCCACCGGGGACCTGCCGATCGGTGATCCGTCGAAGCTCCATATCCGGGCGATTCCGACCGGTGAGCCGCTCCACTTCGCCTGGCGAATCCATGTCCCGGCGAATTATCCGCTGGTTTACCAGGACTCGGCCGGGATGGGCGGCGGCTCCCCCCGGGCAATGACCAGCGCCTATGACATGATCGCTCGGGTCCGGATTCACGAGGTCGATGGTGTGTTGCAAGCCTTCAAAAACCTTACTGGCGCCGGGTCGTCAAATCTGGGCGAGTCGACGCTGGCCAGTTTGATCCGGGGCCGGGAGTCGAAGATCCTCGTCGAGCAATTCGCCTCTCAGCGTCTCGAAACCATCGACCTGGGAGGCACCGCTGAGCTGATTCGCTTGACGCTGCCGCCGGATCTCCAGGCGGAAGGTCAGAAGTCGCTCGACCCTTATGAGCGCTCGACCAAAATTCCGGTTCTGTACACGTTCAGACTGGGCAAAACGAAGCCAAAGCCCGAACCCGCGCCCACTCTTCCGGGAAATTGAATCCGATGTCGGACCCCTCGCGCCGCTGGCAGGTCGGACTTCGAGCGTTGATCCTGCTGATGGCTGTCGTCGCCACCTGGCTGACGGTCCATGTCAATCGTCGCGAGAGTGCCCGGCTCGACGCTCGAATCCAGGTCATGAAGCCGCTGATCCGCGAGTTGATGATCACCGACCCGAGCCAGTTCGCGGCCGTCAAACTCGACTCGCTCTGGATCGACGACAACCGCTGGGATCTCTACTTGCCCAGCGGTGAGTATCGGCTTTGCCTGGGAACACGACTGATCAGTTCCAAGGGTTTGACCACCCAGGCGATCAAGACCGCGACGATCAAGGGAGGCAAGCATCGCCTGGAGCTGAAAGCCCCCCGCAACGCCCGCCAGAGACTGATCCAGGTCAGTTCCGACGGAGCGAATTTGATCACGTTCGAAGAGGCCAAGGACTGGGCGGTCTCGGGCAGTTACTCTGGCGACACACCGTTCGTTTTCAGTGCCCAGCAGCCCACCGATCAGCCGCTGATCCTCCTCCGGCGAGTTTACATGGCCCCGAGCGGGCCGACTCGGTGGCTCACTCCGACGGAACCGAGCGATGGCATTTTGCTCTGGATTGAACGAGTGGTCGATCCCGAACCGATCTGAGAGTTCTCAAACCATCAGCTCGCCAATCACTTTCCCCTCGCTGAGCTTGATCGGCCGACCGACGGGAGAGATATTTTCCTTGCCGGGGGTGATCCCGAGCGTGGTCAGGACCGTCGCGTGGATATCGGCGATCGAGGCCGGTCGAGCGGGATCTTTCTTGCCTTCGGGGTCGGTCTCGCCGATGGCAAGCCCCCCCTTCAGCCCGCCGCCGGCGACCGCCAGACTGTAGCCGAGCGGCCAGTGGTCGCGACCACCGAAGGGATTGATGTTCGGTGTCCGGCCGAACTCGCCACCGCAGAGCACGATGGTCCGGTCGAGCGTGCCTCGACGGGCGAGGTCGCGGATCAAGGCGGCGAAGGCGGGGTCAAGCTCGGCGGCTCGATCCTTGTGGATCTGGTGGTTATTGACGTGACTGTCCCAGCCGCTCAAGGTCACCTCGACACAGCGGACGCCAACCTCGGTCAAACGACGAGCCGCCAGGCAGGCCCGGCCGAACGGCGATTCGCCGTATTCATGCCGGACGCTCGATGGCTCCCGCGCGAGGTCGAACGCCTTGAGCTGATCGGACGTCATCATCGTCCGGGCCCGGTCGAGCGTCGCGCGATGGAGCGTCGCGCCGACCCGATCATGGCGCCCCCTGGCGAACGATTTCTCGACGATGTCGAGGTCGGCCACACGCCGGGCGTCGCGACCGGCGACGACCTTCGAGGCCACGTCGGGCAGAGTCCCCGAGGGATCGCCGAGCTGGAACGCGTCGTATTGACCGCCGAGGAAACCACCACGTGCGGGCCATTGGCCGGGCAAGATCGAGATGTGGCGCGGGATCTCGGTGCCGCCGCCGGGGAGCTCGTGACAGCAGATCGCGCCGATGGAGGGGTGCTCGACGGTCGGGTCGGGGCGATAGCCGGTCTTCATCAGGTACGTACCGCGCTCGTGGTCCCCTTCCTTGCTGATGAGGGAGCGGACGACCGAGACCTTATCCATCACCTCGGCAAGCTGACCATAGCCGTCGGCCAGCCGGATCACCTCCGAGGCGGTGCGGATCGCCTTTGTTCCACCGGCGATTTTCGAGTCGGGATGCGGGTCGAAGGTTTCGAGCTGACTCGGACCACCAGCCAGCCAGAGCAAGATAATCGAGTTCGCCGGCTCGCGACGCCCCTCGGCCTGCCTGGCCAGGATCTCGCCCACCGGCGTCAACCAGCCGGCGCCGGCAAGCCCCGAGAGCCGGAGAAACGATCGACGATCGAGACCAAGCCCAGTAGAACCTTGCATGATGGAACTCCAGCCCCGAGGAGCAATACCCGGAGCGGCGATCGAACAACGGAACCGCGAATCGCGTGATCCCTGCAAGCTACCCGACCGACCCGGCCGAGGTTTCAAACTTCGGCGGTCGCGCTCCGCTCAGGACTTGATCTCATAAGCGGCCAGACGGTTGAACCCGGCGACGAACAGGGTCTCGGCCGAGTCGCCCGGCGCGGCGTCGAAGAGGTGCGCGGGAGCTTTTTCCTGAGCCAGGACCGACTTCGTTTCAAGGTCGAGAAGGGCGACGAAACCATCGTTGGCCCCGCCGATCGAGACGAGTCTTGCCCCGTCGCCGAGAAAGATCAGCCGCTCGACCATTCCCTTGGACCCTTCGCCGCTGAACTCATGCGTCCGGGTCCCGGTTCGCCAGTCGAAGATCTCGACGCGAGGAGGCCCTTCGAGGTGGTCGATGTTACCGATCAAACCGATCCCGCCCGCCGCCAGCCGATTCCCGTCGGGCGAAAAGGCCAGGGCACGCGTTCCGCCGATCGAATGCCGTCGTTGAACCGGGTCCCAGGTGTACAGACCGGGGGCCTCCAACGTCGCGACGGATTGCCCCGAACCAATTTCCCAGACCACGATGTGACCGACCTTATCACCCGTCGCCACGAACTTGCCGTCGGCCGAGATCGCGCAGGCGTGAAGCATCGACGGATAATGATGCGGCGTAACTTCCTTGTGCCCCTTCAACTCCTGCTTGAGCAAGCCCGTCTCGGCATCCCAGAGCCGACAGACCATGTCGTCGGCCACGCTGGCAATGGTCGAGCCATCGGGAGTCGCGATGACCCGGCGAATCCATTTCGCGTGGGCGTCGACAGTCCGGATCTTCGAGCGATCGTCGAGATTCCACCAGATCAGCTTGCCATCATAACCACCGGAAACCGCCCGCTTACCCGCGACGGCGATGCCGGTGACGTAGCTCTCATGACCACCAGCAAACGGTTTGGGCTCGGGCTTCTCGGCGGCGAAGTCAACGTCTTGAACCAGGAAGTCCGAGCCGCCAAAAATCAGCCGCTGAGTCCCCGGAACCCGCGCCAGCCCGAAGACGATCTCCTTGAGAGAGAGCTGCTTGATCTGCTTCGGAGCCGGGGTATTCGCAAGCATGGTGCAGCATCCCGTTAGTGGGCAGTTATCGATTCCGCAATGGGTAAAACCCATCAAACAAAGGTCGATTGGCATCGCCCGCTATCCCAAAATTCCGAAGAAGCGCGGCGTCCCGAATGTTATCGGTCAGATAGATTTCTTCTCCCTCTTCTCCCGGCGTCGCCAAGGTCACTCTGAGACTAAAGCTGGCCATTTCGCGGTAATTCATCGTCACTTCTCGGATGCTCAGTCCTTGAAGAATCCGCCAGACCATCACGAGCATATCAGGGTTTCGGCTCGCCCCGAGAGCCTGCAAAAAGCCGCGAATTTTATGATGGTTGAACCCATCCTCCATCTCAAGTGATTTCGGCGAGGATAAAAAAGCATAAT
>JAJYCH010000308.1:1786-6120 GCA_021778575.1 Planctomycetota bacterium | reverse complement strand
TGACTTTCGTCGCCGCCGAGGCGTTCCACGAGGTCATGTCGATGACGATCCCGTCGGGGAGCGTCACCTCGCGAGTCCCCGGCGAAACCACCGGACGACGGATGATCGTGTACGACGAGGGAGACCCCGTGTTCGAGCTGGGGGGATCGCCGACGAAGACTTCCTGCTCGAACTCGTTGCCAATATACAGCTCGGCCGCCTCATCGACGTGTCCGTTCTGGTTGTCGTCCACGCCGTTGTAGCCGGGGTCGACGATCCCGTCGCCGTCGTTGTCGATCCCGTCGAATCCCTCATCGATCCAGCCGTCGCCATCGTCGTCCACGCCGTTGACGAGGTTGAGGTACTCGATCCCCGAGTAGTTCAGGCCCAGGTTCACGAACCGTTCGGAGTTCACCTGGCCGTTGCCGGTCGCCACGTTGAGATTATTGACGTAGGCGGGGCCGGCGAGCATCGGCCCGGCGATCGTGTAGTAAGCACCCGAATCATTGAACCGGATCTTGTCGCCCTGACGGATGTTGAAGTACCAGCCGGTGGGTTCGTTCGGCAGCGCGACGGTCGTAAACGTGGGACTGACCGAGGTGACGAACGTCGTGGTCGGCGACTGGCTGATCTGGAGGAACGGCGGGCTGTTGAAGACCGTGTTCGTGAGGTTGAAGATCGCGTAGACCATTCCCTCCGAGTAATCCGGGCCGGGCTCGATCGGCACGTAGCGATTCGAGGTCAGAATACCGTTGGTGGTATTACCGAACGGGGCCGGCGCGAGGATCGGGTCGGGCAGAAGCCGGATTCCCCGAGGAGCGTTGGCCCGGATCGCCTGGTCTCGGGCACCGGCCAGGGCTCCTTGAAGCTCGCGGGCCGCTTCGCTCACCCGGCGCTCGTCGAGCGCGGGGAGAACCACTGGCAGCGCCACGGCGCTGATCAGGGCGACGATGACGATCACCACCAGAAGCTCGATGAGAGTGAACCCCCGGCCGTCCTGGGGTCGAATTCGCGGTCGGTTCATCATTTCGCTCCCGTGCCGGGTGCCGAAAGGGCGTGGTTGCTGATGTCGTCGACACCGGCGGTCTGCTGGAGATAGGTCGAGGTCGGCGAGTTCAGGAGCGCCGTGCTGATCTGTTCGAGGAAGCTCCCCGCTCGACCATTGAACTCGATCTGCGCCGCCTGTCCCTCGCACCAGTTGACCAGCGTCGAATCGGTAACTGCGTTACCGGTCGGAAACGCCACGGCGCCCGAGAGCGACGAGTCGATATCGACGGCGTAATCCTTGTCGAGCCGGAAGACGCCGATTTCCTTGTCGGGACCGCCCGAGAGGACCAGGAACTTCGAGTAGTACGCCCGACGTCGGTACTGGCCGGTCCGGTCCCACATCTGGTACTGGGCGCTATTGGTCAATTCAGGATCGATATTGATGTGAAAATAGGTCATGAAGGCGTTGGCTTGCTGGCTCGCCGGGCTGTTCGCGAAGATCTTGTTGCCCAGCGGCCCATTGACGTTGAGCGCCACCGAAAAATCAGGAACGGTAGCCGGCGGGGTCATTGAGGGGAAGCCCGCGTTGAACGGTCCCCACCAGGCGACCGAGGTGGTGAGCTGGTTCGGATCGAGAGGATCAAGCTGGCGACGCTGGCTCGGGAAATAGGGCTGGAACCCCTGCTGCGAATCCGATGAACTGGCGGTCGCCGCCGTCTGGATTCCGTAGAAGATCGGCCAGCGATAGAACTGGAGCGGCTCTCCCCAGGCATCAATGAATTCGGGCATTCCGTCGCCGTCGGTATCGGCGACGTCGCGGTTGGTGAAGTCGCTGCGGTTGAACGAGCTACCGAGCGGCCCCTGCCCTTCGACCAGCAAGGCGTAAAGCATCTCCGACCGGGCGGTCTTGTGGTCGTGCTTGGCCAACTGAGCGGCGACCTGAGCCTGGAAAGCGGCGGCCTGGGTGCCGCCGGGCGTCACTTCCTGGATGTTGTCGATGTAGCCATCGCCGTCGTTATCGACCCCATCGTAACCGAGCTTGGGGACGATTCCCGTGTTCGGCCCCAGCGCGTTCGCGGCCGACTCATAAAGGTTCTTGTACAGTGCCGCCGCCGCCGTGAACGAGGCACCGTAGATCCCCGTATCGGGGGTGACCACCAGGCCGGGCGGGGTGTAGGTCAGACCGGAGGGGAGGTCGTTATAGCCGCTCACCACGTCGAATCCGGGCGTCGGGATATAAGACGGCGTCGGCGGCTTGGCACCGACCTGGGTGTACGGCAAGCCCGGAGAATGGTTGCCCAGCGGCAAGGCATAAGAGCTTCGACTGGTCGGCGCCGTCAACGGAAAGGGGGCCATCGCGAAGTTGAGCGGATAACCCGAGTCGCCACTTCCGTTGAGGTAGAAAACATCCGGGAGTTCGGCCTTGAGATAATCGAACTGGGCGATCACCTGAGCCCGGCGGTCGACCGAGGCACTGATCGGGTCGCGGAGGTTATTCCCCGACGTATCGGCATAGGTAATCGCGGCCAGGTAGCGATGGGTCTGATTGATCGGTGCCGTGGTGGTCAGGAGAGCGTCGAGCCGCTCGCTGAGAGCGGTTTCGAGCTTGATGATGAGGGCCTGAGTTTGCCGTTCCTCGGCTCTCCGGACCCCGTCGGCGCTGGCGACCAGAATCAAGGAGATCAGGATTCCGATGATCAGGATGACGATCACAAGCTCAATCAGGGTGAACCCCGGTTGTCGCGATCCAGTGGTCTTGCTCATGGCGTCCGCCGTCCTTCGGAGATCCGCGTTCCAGCCCCGGCCGGAGCGACTCCGGCGACGCGCCGGAGTCGGTTGAGAAATGAGGGAGACAGGGCGATCAATTGAGCCGACCGCCCGAGAAGCTGGTCAGGTTGTCGTTCTCGCGGACCCGGATGGTCAGCCCGTTGGTATTGCCCGGCGTGGCGCTCGAGATCGCCGGCAGCGAGGGACCGGCTCCCGTGCCGGAATACGTCCCGCCCGGTCCCCAGAACCCATCCTGACCGCTGGAGATCAACTGGAACGTGGTGGGATTGACCCAGGAAACCGTGGTTCCTTCGGTCAAACCGGTCGTGTACGGGTTCGGCGCGGGAGAGATGGCGTAGTACGGCGACGTGCCCGACGAGGTCGGGAAGCCGACCTGAAAACCCCACTCGGTGTAGGTCGCCGCCAGGGTGTCGTCGACCTCGAAGTCGCCGGCATCGTCGGCCGTGCCGTCGAACTTGTGGCCGAAGCCATTGTCATCATTCGGGTCGTAGGCATTCGCGCCATACGAGAAGAAGTAAGCATAAGTTCGGCGGCTGCCCGGCGTGTTGTTCAGCGGGTCGATATACGACGGGATACCGTCGCCATCCTGGTCGAACAAGCGACCCGAGACGAAATCATACATCGGAACCGTGCGGTTGGTTTGCACCGCGCTGATCTGGAACGGGTTGACCGGTGACTTGCTGAAGCCCGACATGGCATAGGTGCCATTGGCGTTCTGGATCGGCAAGCCGCCGAGAAAGAACGTCAAGCACTCCGAACCCGACAGAACAAAGTAGCCCTGGTGCGCCGCTCCGGAGTTGACGTCGATCACGCCGTTGCCGTTGAAGTCGTGAGCCGTGTTGACGAAGTCGACCCTCGGCCAGAACCGGTTCAGGTAGATCAGCGACCGGGCCATCAACTGCTGGACCGTGATGTCGGTCTCATTGCCGCTCGGCGAGACCGGACCGGCAAGCGTTAACATCTGAGCCTGCGTGAGCGAGCCAAACCCCGACTCGCAAAGAACCACCCGGCTGGGCGGAAAGTCGCCATACAGATTCTTGAAGCTGGCCAGGGCGGTCGACAGGTTAGCCATCTCGGTGGTGACCTGCGCCTCGCGGGCTTTGCGGATCGAGGCGATGACCGCGGGCACCAGCAGCGCGATCAAGATCCCGACGATCAGGACGACGACGAGTAATTCGATCAACGTGAAGGCAGCCCGGCTCGAACTCTTGCGGCGGTCCATCGGTCGAGTCTCCGCGAAGGAGGAAGGAAGCAGGTTCCCGGTTGAGTCAACGATTGTTCGGTTCGGTTCGGTTCGATCTCGCGTGGCCACGGCGGACCCGGCCAGGATTATTTTGAGGACCAGCTCGGCGCGGACGCCGGACGGTCCGACCCGGACGATTCGCGGGTCGGTCGAAAATCAGACAATTTTGGCAATCGGACTCTCGGGCGAATGGTCAGCCCGAGAGCTTGCTGATCAAGGAGATCAACGGCAGGAACAGCGCGATGACGATGAAGCCGATGATACCGCCGAGGACCACGATCATGATCGGTTCGAGCAGGCTCACGAGGCTTTCGACCAGGGTCTCGACCTCTTCGTC
>JAJYCH010000308.1:0-1776 GCA_021778575.1 Planctomycetota bacterium | reverse complement strand
AGTTGTCGGCAATCTTGTTGAGCATCGTGTCGAGGTCGCCGGTCTCTTCACCGACGTCGATCATGTTCACGACGATGTCGTCGACGATCCGCGCCTCCCGGAGCGGCTGGGCGATCGTTTCACCTTCGCGGATCGAGTCGTAAATCCGGGTGAAGGCCCGCTCGAACACCATGTTGCCCGCCGTGTCGCGGACGATGTTGAGCGATTCGAGGATCGGCACGCCCGACTGCACCAGGGTCCCGAGCGTCCGCATCGTCCGGGCCACCGTCGATTTCTCGATGATCGCTCCCATGACCGGGATCATCAGCGCGATCCGGTCACAGATATAAGCGCCCGTTTTATTCCGGTAGATCAGCTTGAGCAAGATCCAGCAGAAAACCGGGGCCAGGATCACGACGTAGAAGTAATCCACCACGAAGTGGCTGGCCTTGATCAGAAACTTCGTCATCCCCGGCACCTCGATACCGAAGTCCTTGAAGATCGCCTCGAACTTGGGAATGATGAAGTACAAGATGAACCCGACGATCGCGCACGCCACCGTGATCACGACGGCCGGATAAACCATGGCCGACTTGATCCGCCGCTTCAAGGTCTGCGACTTTTCCTTGAAGTCGGCCAGACGCTGGAGGATGGCCTCAAGGGCACCGCCGGCCTCACCGGCCTTGATCATGTTGCAATAGAGCCGGTCGAACGCTTTCGGGTGCTTCGAAAACGCGTCCGAAAGCGTGGCTCCCGACTCGATATCGTCGACCACGTCTTCGAGCGAGTTCTTCAAGACGCCGGGCTTGCACTGACCGTGCAAGATTTTCAGGCTCCGGAGAATCGGCAGGCCGGCGTCCTGAAGCGTCGAGAGCTGGCGGGTGAAGGTACAGAGTTGCTTGGTCGAGATCCCACCGATCGTGAACGCTTTCTTCTTGCCCTTGCGCCCTTTTTTCGCCTGCGCCGGGCCTTTCTTCTTGGCCTTGGAGCGCTCCGAGATCTTGGTGACGAAGAACCCCTTCTGGCGGATCAACTGCTGGGCTTCTTCCTGAGTGCTGGCGTCGATGGTGTCCTTCACCTCGCGCCCGGTGTTATCCATCGCCTCGTACTGGAAGGTCGGCATGGTCCAGGTCTCCTAGGAAGGGGTTCGTGTCGAGTCCGTCGCGTCCAGGTATTCGATGGGTTGATGATGATCCGGCAACGAACGCGATCAGGCGTCGTCAAGCATGGTCTCGCGAATGACTTCCTCGATCGAGGTCTGGCCCGAGTGGATCGCCAGGAGTCCCGACTCGCGGAGGGTCCGCATCCCGAACTTCCGGCAGGCTTCGCGGAAGACGTCGAGCGAGGCCTCCGAGACGATCATCTCGCGGAGTTGTTCGTTCATCACGAGGAGCTCATAGATCCCCATGCGGCCCTTGTAGCCAGTGTTGTTGCACTTCTCGCACCCCTTGCCGTAGAAGAACTTCTTGATCGACGCCTCTTCCGGCGTCATCCCCAGTTCCATCGCGACTTCGGGGCTGGGCGTGAACTCGGTCTTGCAGTTGGCGCAGATCTTCCGGACCAGACGCTGGGCCAGGACCGCCTCGACCGTCGCCGTGATGAGGAACGTCGGCAGCCCCATGTCGCGGAGCCGGGTGATCGCCGACGGGGCGTCGTTGGTGTGCAAGGTCGTGAAGACGATGTGACCGGTGAGCGACGCCTGAATCGAGATTTCCGCCGTCTCCAGGTCGCGGGTCTCCCCCACCAGGATCTTGTCCGGGTCCTGCCGGAGGATCGCCCGGAGACAGGCGGCGAAGG
>JAJYCH010000307.1 GCA_021778575.1 Planctomycetota bacterium | reverse complement strand
CCGACCCAGAGGAAGGCCTCGGAACGTCGAAAAAATGAACTGACACCGATTTTCCCCGTCGAAAAAATGAACTGACACCGATTTTCCCACGTCGAAAAAATGAACTGACACCGATTTTCCCCGTCGAAAAAATGAACTGACACCGATTTTCCCAAATTCACAATTAACTCCAGGGTTTCATCCATAGGAATCCGCAAATAGCAACACTTGTTCCAATTAAGACGGTTGAAGCGACCTGTGTCATCCTCGATGAAGCTTTCGGATCGTTCTTTGAAGTCGCCTTGCGGCAAAACCAGCCCCACCCCAACAAAAATATCAATCAACACAACTCTCTCGTTCGATACAAAAGGGTGATTGTCGCGATCCGGTCGCTTACGACCAGTCGTCGAGCTTGGGGCCAGTCATTCCTGGGTTGGGGTTACTCCGCGTGAACATCTGCCCGAAATCATCGAGGTTCGGGTCTCTGACCCCGTTCTGTCTCCTGGTTTGCATCGTTGGAGGGACCTGCGGCACCGTGATGGGGCAGGAACCCGATATTCCGACCGGGGCCAGCGCCGAGGAACCAAAGCGCCCGAGCATCATCCGCGTCCTTCCCAGGGCGGTCATGGGGCGGTTGCGACAGACCGTCCCGCTGGCTAGCCTGTTCGTGCCGACTCGCGTCAACACGACAATCGCCGGACCCGGCTCGCCCGCGCTGTTCAGCAGGCCCAGGCCGGGAAGCCGGTTTGATCCGGGCGCGGGAGGGCCGGGGATCAGCCAGAGCTGCGACTCGAACTTTCTCGATGGAGCCCTGGAAATCAGGACCGGCTGGCCGTTCGTCTTCCTCGACCATTTCCAGCCCCGACCCGAACGGGTCGAGCGGCTCTGGATCGTCCAGGTTCGCGATTGTCCGCAGGAACTCGGCTCCAATCCCTGGCCCAAACTGAAGGCCCTCCAGTTCGACGCGGAAGGTCGGACGGTCGAGCGACCGGTCGCCGAACTCCTTGCCCAGGTTGTGGGCCGTCCCGTTCTGATCCAGGTTCAGGGAAGCCTGACGACGGCGGATGTCGCCATCGGCGGTCTGCTCTGGACCCATAGCTGGCTTGAGCATCACCACTCGGTCCCCCCCGACGCCGTTCTCATCGCCTTCGACTGGCCCAGCCAGCGGATTTATGGCGAGGATCTTCGCGACATCAACGAGAAAGGACGCCGGGCGTTCGTCGCGGCCTACCATCTGGCCGTCTTCCTCTCGGCGTTCCCGAGCCAGAGCCGAATTTGCCTGATCGGCCAGAGCTTCGGCGGTCGAGTGGTTCCCTCGGCACTCCATCTTCTGGGTGGCGGGAGCCTGCACGGCCGACATCACGAGCCGGTTGCCCGGCTCGCCTCGACCCGCGCCGATCTTCACGTCAAGGCCGTGGTCATCGGCGCGGCCAGCGACCACGACTGGTTCGACCCCGGCGAGCGGCTCGATCGAGCGCTGATCGGCTGCGAACAGTTCCTCAATCTCTACAATCGCAAAGATGAAGCCCTGATCCTCTATCCCTCGCTGATCCGGAGCGACCACCACCGAGCGATGGGGCGAGTCGGCCTCTCGAACGCCGACCTTCGTAAACTCGGGCCGCTGGCCGCCCGCTACGAGGAGCATGACCTTCACGATATCCTCGGCCCCGAACACACCTTGCTCGACGCCGTGGCCAACCCGAAGGTCGCCCGATGGATCGCCCCGTATACCGGAGCCGGCGACCCTGGGGTCCTTCCACCACAGTCCGAGACCCCGCCCGGCGTCGCTCGCGGAATCATCGGCCGAATGATCCGGTAATCGCACAGGCCGATCGCTCGATCACTCGAAAAGGTGCCAGGTCGACTCACCGTTGTTTCGGGTGAAGCTTGCCACGTGGTCGTGACCGCCGGGGATCGGTTGGCCGGTCGCGATCAGGCGGTAACGCCGCTCGAACAGGGGGCTTTCGTTGTCGACAATGGCCCAGAGGAACGGTTGACCGTTCTGCGATCCGACCATCACGATCTTGGCGACTCGGGGCATCATTACCGAGATCTTGTCGGCATCTGTTGTATCAAGCGAGTACTTGTGGATGGTCTTCATTTCGGCCCCCTCGCGTTGAAGTTTCGGCTGGCAATTCCGATTTTCCGATCGAGCCCAGCGACGTCGCCTGATCCGATCAGCGATGATATCAGATCGAAATTCGCTCGACAATCTTCCGTAACTCTTTCTTCGGTCGCCAATCATCGAGTTCGTCTCGCGAAAGTCTGTTCGAACCGGCCCTGTCTAACGGAATGTTTGGGATGAGCGGATTGTCTCTCTCATTCAACCGATCGCGAGGGCGCGGCCATGCCTGTCAGTGAAGCTCGATTGAGCGCGAATCGTCGGAACTCGGCGCGATCGACCGGACCGAAGACGACCGAGGGGAAAGCTCGGTCGCGGCAGAATGGCTTCAAGCATGGCCTGAGCGGCGCGGGGGTCGTCGTGGCTCCGGACGATCAGGATGAGGTCGAGACTCGCGCCGAGGAACTGACTTCCGACCTCAAACCGCAGTCGCCGCTGGGCAAGATCCTGGTCCGTCGGATGGCGTTGCTCTCGGTCCGGATGGATCGGAGCGCCACCCAGGAAACGGCCGCCCTGGCCCGGCGGGTCCGGCACGCCGTGGAAGAGTTTGACGCCGAACGGGCTTTCGAGGCCGAACAACTCTTCGAAGGACTCCGCGACAATCTGCGAGCGAACCACCGGAAGCTCCGGAACTCGCCCGAAGGGATCGACCGACTGGTCGACGCCTGGCGCGAACTTCGCGACGACTTGACCCGATCGCCGAAGCCGGTCTGGACTGGTGTTCACCTGAAAGCGGCGGCGGTTCTGGTCGGAATTCCCGAGTCGGAGGCGCAGGCATCGCGGATCGGTGGACTCTCGCGGGCGGTCTGGGGCAACTTTGACGGGCTGACCGCCGACGACGCGGGAACGCTCGACGACCAGGCGCGGAAGGGGTGGGCCAGGGACCGGGTGCTTGAACGGATCGACGCCGAGCTGGCCGCTCTCGAAGCGCACCGCGCGACGCTCGACCTCGAAATGATCGAGCTCGACCGGCTCGAAGCTCCTGATCGGGCGCTCTTCGACAGCTCGAAGGAAGCGACGCTGGCCCGCCGCTACGAGGCTGACGCCAGTCGCGGTTTCTTCAAGGCGCTCAAGGAGTTCCGTGAGGCCGAGGCCGAAGCCGCCGAACGGACCGAGGCCGCGCCCGCCGCCGAAACGTCGAGCCCGTTGGCTTCGTCTTGCGCAAGGAATCCGGGACGACCGCGCGACCCGTTCCCGACCGATCCCTACCCCCTGCCCGACCACGACCGAGCCATTCCCGCCCCGGAAAATCGCCGAGTGGCGCTCGATCGGGGGGCATTTTCACCCGGTTGACCGGCACAAACGGTTTCCGACAACACTGGCCACGATTCCCCGACCCTCAATCGACCGAGGGAGCGCAGAAGGTACGCCCAGGGCTCGACCAGCGGGGGAACGATTTGCCCTGGAGACTTCGAAAAAAAAATAATCCTGTTGTTCTCATTGGAAGTTCCAATGTCCTAAGTTTCAGTGAACCACGATCGCTGATCGTGGTGTACCGGCTTGAGGGCGACGCGGCCCTTCGGGGGTCGGGTGGAGTGTTTCTCGATCACCATCCGAACGGCTCCCGCCTTTCGAGACGATGACGTCTTGAAGGATGCCGACGCCGTTTACCGGTGCGGCATTGATCCAATTTGATGCCAAAAAGCCCTGGAAACAGGGCTTTTTTTTGTTTTTTGAAATCTCCTCCTTCATTTCGAAGACGCGTCCTATGTTCCAGTCATGACCCGGCTTCTCCCGAGTGGCTTCGCGGCGTCGCGAAGTCTCCGGTCGAGGATCCGGATTAGCGCGAGGTTCGGACGTCCCTCGCGAGCCCATCGAATTTCGTCGGATCGCTGGAACCACCCACAACTCGGAGCAGCAAGCGATGAGCCACCAGAAGAAGCAAGAGCGACTCCAAGCCGGATCACGCAAGAAGCGAGGTCTCCAGGTCGAGCGGTTGGAGCAGCGGCAGTTGCTGACGACGATTAATGAGTATGTCAGCGGTTCAAGCACACCGACCGCCATCACCAGCGACCCCCTCTACAACGGCACTGGCACTGCCGGGCTTGCCTACATCTTGTCCGGATCCGACAAGATCGGCTTTCTCAACTCGACCAGTTTGCCCAGCATCGGGTTGACGATGACCACTCTCCCGACTGGTGCGACCCCAGTCGCACTGGTGGATGCGGGCAGCAATCTGTTCGTGACCGAGCCAGGGTTGCACGAAGTCGCCGAGATCAACGCCCTCGGCACCTTGATCCATCAGTATCCTGACCCATACTTGGTCGGCACTACCCAAGGCACGCCCAGCGGGATCACAGCCGACGCGGCGGGCGACGTTTTCTTCTCCGATACGACCGCCAACGCGATCTACGAGATCCCGGCTAGCGCCACTTATCCGGCGACGCCGGTGGAGCTTGCGGGCACATCGGGTATGCCTACGAACATGACCGACTTCACTTCCGGTGGCGACGAATACATTGCCTGGATCGAAGGGGCGGGCAGCCAGATCGGCTTCTATGACCTCACCACCAGCACTCTGGGCCTCACGGTCAACCTGGGCGTCTCGACCTTGGCGGCATCGATCACCGGCGACTCACTCGGTCAGATTGATATCACCGATCAGTACACCAACGGGATCATCCAACTGAGCGGGTCCGGCTTCACGAACAAGGTGACATACCTGACTCCGACTTCGAGCAGCGACCCCTTGGGAATCACGGCCGACGGCAGTGGCAACGTCTACTTCACCGAAAGTCTCGTCAACAAGATCGGCGTCTTCAATGCCGCAACGCACACGTTCCAGGAGTACATCCCGCCGACCCCGAACGCCGGAGTGGACGGGATCACGATGGGGCCGAACGGTCAGCCCTTTTTCACGGAGGTGGTTGCCAATCAGATCGGCGAGTTGCTCACGGCTCCAATCGCCTCTCCGCTGAGCTTCACCACCAACATCCGCGACAGCAGCAACACTTCCAGTCTGACCATCACCAGTACGAGTAGCACAAACCTGCTCACCAACTCGTCCGGGGGCACCGGGGCGTTGACCGTGTCACAAACCGGGACCATCTCGACGGCTCACGGCTCGGTGACGTTCGACGCCAACGGCGACGGCGGTTTCGTCTACACGCCCAGTTCGAACTATTCCGGACCCGATAGCTTCACCTACACTCTCACCGACGGGAGCACGACCAGCAACACGGCGACCGTCTCCCTCACGGTCGACGCCGCGCCGGTGGCCAACAACGACAGCTACACCACGCCGGTCAGCACAACCCTGAGCGCCCTCCCCACCAGCGGCGTACTGTTCAACGACACCGACCCCAACGCCGACCACTCGATTACCGCCAGCCTTCTCGCCTCGCCGAGCCACGGGACCATCACGCTCAACGCCAATGGCTCGTTCAGCTACACGCCCACCGCCGGCTATCACGGAACCGACTCGTTCACTTATCGCGACGAGGATAGCGACGGCATCACCGTGAGCAACACGGCGACGGTGAGCCTGATCGTCGACTCGCCGCCGGTGGCCACCAACGACAGTTACACGACCGACACGGGCACGGCGCTGGCCGTCACGTCGGCCGCCAACGGCGTGCTGGCCAACGACACGGCCTACAACGGTGATACCTTGACCGTGGCCTCGACCGACGTCGGGACGTTCAGCACGACAAACGGCTCGATCACGATGGCCGCCGACGGGACGTTCACCTACACGCCGAACGGCTCCTACATCGGAACCGACACCTTCTACTACGACGCCTACGACGGCTACCAGAACAGCCTCACCCCCGCGACCGTCACCTTCACCGTCAACGCCGTGCCGACCGGGATCGCCCACACCTACGAGGTGCTCAAGGGCAACGTCCTGAACGTGGCCGCCTCCAACGGCGTGCTCCAGGGCGACACGGGCACCGGGACGCTGACCGCCGTGCTGGTCTCCGGCCCGAGCCACGCGACCAGCGGCGGCTTCACACTCAACGCCAACGGCTTGTTCACCTATACCCCGACCTCGAGCTTCTCGGGCACCGACAGCTTCACTTACAAGG
>JAJYCH010000306.1 GCA_021778575.1 Planctomycetota bacterium | reverse complement strand
CGGGCTTGGCGTCGTCGATCTTCACATCGAAGAAACGGGGTTGGCCCGCCTTGTCCTGATAGTGGAGCCGGGCCACGCCGAGTTCGCCGGGGTTGGCCGGCAGATCGAGGAAGTCATCAAAGATCGCGTGGCTTTCGCTATAGGTGAAAATGACCTGAGCCCGGGGGATCTCCTTGACGACCCGCTGGAGCCGACTGCTCGCGGGCGCGAACCACTGTTCGTCCTCGCGAAGGGCATCCATGAACTTATCACCGCGTGGCGGCTTGACCCGGGGGCGAATCCGGGCCATCGGCGAGCCGTTGGGATCAGCCACGAAGACGGTCCGGGGGATCGACGCGGTATAGAACTTCTTGACGGCGAGCTTGAATGGGTCTTTCGGCTTCGAGACCACCTCGTACTTACCTTCGGGCCAGTCAAAGGTTCCTGGATAGAAAGGCAGCTTATAGCTGGCGAGCGGCTGGCCGGTGTGGGGGTCGATCGACTTGACGAAGAAGGCCGGCTTGTCCATCCGGACGAGCTGGCTCGACGTTTGCTTCTCGATCATCCCGAGCTGCCCTTCGTCGAACGTCTGGGCCGACCACCACGAGCCGGCGATGACGATCAACAAACCGATATGGGTGATCACGAACCCGGTCTGGCGCTTGGTCCAGGGATAGCGGATCAGCGCCGCGCAGAGGATGTTGAGCGCCAGGAACCCGAGGAGGACCGAGAACCATTTCGCCTGATAGATCCACTCGTTGGCGGCGGCCATCCCGTACCAGCTATTGAAGCGGGTGCCAACCGCCAGGGTTGCCGACAGGGTCGCCAGGCAGATCACCGCAAGCTTGACCGAGGCCAGGAACCGGAACGTGGCATCGAAAGCCCGGACCAGGATCGAGCCGCTGGGTTTGGTCGACTTCTCGTGCGCCGGCGGGTTCGGTGGCGGGGGTACGGCATTCTTCCGGGTGGCTGTCGCCATGGTTCGAGCACCTGTCGAGGGGGCTGGCATCGAGGGAGAGGGCCGTCGGGCGGATCGGTCGACCCAGCGCGTCATCACGCAGTCGATCCTTATTCTATTCAAATCCGCCGACAGGGGCCAGTCGATCCCGGCCTCGTCCCCGGCTGTTCCGTCGCGACCGACCCCGATCGCGTGACCTTCCCTGAGAAACGGAAAACCGAATCGATCCGGAACGAATTTGATTTTTGTTAAATTTTTCCCGGTCGTCAAGACGATTGTCGGATTTTTTGGTCTCAAGCATACAAAAATGTGTTGTCCCAGATCCGGTCGAGGACGACCAGCGCTTCCTCGATCGGCACGGCGTGGAGCCGACCCTGCTCGTCGCGGCGGGCCAGCCCCAGGCGGTACAGTTTCCCCAGGGCGTCGGCGATCTCGAAGTTGAGCTCGACGTTGGAGACCGACTTGAGGAAGTTCTCGATGCTGGCGTCGAGCTGCTCCATCGTCCAGTCCTCGGCCTGCTTGAGCCGGCGCCAGAGGAAGTAATAGGCCAGCATCGTCTCCTTGTATTCCTCTTCCTCGGCCGAGTCGATCAGCCGGGTCAGGACGCTGCCGTTATTGGCCAGGGTCAGGTAATAGAGGTTGCGGATCATCGAGGCCAGATGCTTGTGCTTGGCCCGGTGGAACCCGAAGAACGAGTTCATCCCGGCCGTCACCGGCACCGCCATCAGCGGAGCCAGGATCATCGGATTGGCGAACGCGGCCATGAAGCTGAACGAGAAGATCTTCATCGCCAGCGTCGGCAAGCCCATGACGACCGGCGAGGCGATCTGCGCCTTGTCGATCCAGCGCATCTTGACCTTCGTCCCTTGTTCCGGCAGGTGCATTTCCATGTCGACGTGGGGGACGTCCTTGAACATCCGGATATAAACCACGTCGGACCGGATGAACGGGCCGAGATCCAGACCCTCGCGGAACTTGAGTACGATCACCAACCGCTGATAGGCGTCGAGAAGCATCGTCCGCTTGCGAAACCGGGTCCGGGGGCTCCGGATGATCCGCGAAATCTGGGTGTAGCCTCGGGCGTAGATTTGCAGGTGCTCGAACTGGGTGAAGTCGGGGATGTAGGTCAGCCCGGTCTCGTTCGGAGCCATGACCGCTTGCTCGATGATCCCGATCCCCAGCTTCCGGTAGTTGGCCCGTTCCAGGGTCGCTGCCATCGGCTTGAGAAATTCCTCGTCGGAGTTCTCGGTCCGGACCCGTGAGTGCTTCGCCAGCTTGATGTAGTCCGAATCCGGGTCGAGCGGCGAGTAAAGTTCTTTCAGCTCGCGGAGCCTGACAAAGAACTCGCTATGAAAGATCGAGCCGAGGAGCGGACCGAGCTTGGCGAACTTGTCGCGTTCGTCGTCGGTCATGTCGGGCTGAGCGAGCAGGAGCCGGTTGAGGTCGCCGGGCCGGATCGGCAAGGCTCGCTCGCGGCTATCGATATTGGGCAGCGCCAGCGTCTCGCTGAGAGGCGGCATCTCGTCGCCGATTTCGAGATCGTCCTCGGGATTGACCGAGGGCTGGACGGCGTCGGTGGCCATGAATCACTCCCGAGACCAGTCAAACTCCGACTCTCAAGCTCCTTCCAGTATACGCGAAGGTTCGCGGCGGGAGAAAACCGCTCGCAACGGAACCTGGGCTGAAGTCTACCGAAATGTCGCAAAGAATTGGTGAAACAGGCCGGGAACCGCTTCCCGGCCTGTTCTCGAAGGGATTGTTCGATTCGCCCGATCAGACCGCCGCGGCTTTGCGAAGCTTCCGAGCACGGATCGCGATCATGGAGATCAGGCCGATCCCCGTCAGTAACATCGTCGAAGGCTCGGGGACGGCGTTCATCGAGACTCCATCGAGGAAGGCGATCGGCGGTTCACCGTCTGGCGTTCCGTTCGCCAGGAAGCTCAGGACTTCAGTCACGGCGCTCGCGGTAAAATCCAGGCTCTGGGCTTGCCAGGGCGCCACACCACCGGAAGGCAGTTTGATCAACGTGGAAGCCTGGGTGCTGGATTCACTCAGTGCGAGCGTCGTGCCAAGGCCAACGAGCCACTGCTCGGTGGTCGGACCGGTGAAGCCACTCTGCTGGCCAGCCGCCTGATAGAAGGAGACCGAATAGACCTGTCCGATCGTCAGGCCGGTCACGCTCTGGTAGATGACCCCCCGGTAGGTCGGGGCGGCATCGGCCTCGACGAAATTACCACCGTCGGGACTGACATGGGGAAATGATCCGTAGACACTCAAGTAAGAACCATTGTCCGCCGAGCCAGGCGAATCCAGGAATGTCAGTTTCGCGCCGCCACTCCCGCCTGTGACAACCGATTTGCCGCCGCTGTTGAAGTCCTCCTTTGTACCTGCGGCCAGGACATTGGCCTCGAAGCTGCCATTGGTGATAAAATCAGCCCGAGCCGTGCCGGTAGCCAGGAGAACTGCCAAAACCATCCGGCTAAGCACACACTTGCGTCGTGACATGGAAACTCCGGTGTTTCTTGATTCTTCCACATCGAAAATTCCGACATCGGAATGTGTTTTTAACTTATCAATCATCACCTTGCACATGCAATCACGATGTCTCGAATCAACTGTCCACCTGTCAATATTGCGATCGTGTCAAGTCGGATAAAAGCGCGATGTTGCCTCACCCACACGGACAATCCTTTGGGACTGATCCGGGGCCGATCGAAAGCGTCACGACCCAGCGAAGGAAAGATCACCATGCCGATCCATGCACGACTTGCCGGCGAGGTCGCGGTTCTGAGCGGGATTGCCCGATTGATGAACGACCCGCGCCACTTCGATTCCAGTCGCGCCGTGGGCGAGTTACTCGACCAGGGTTATCGTTGCTTCGTCCTCGAACTGGGTGGGCTCCGCGAGACGGGACCGACCGTTCTCGGGCTCCTGACGACGCTGACGCGGAAGGTCCGTCACGCCGGCGGCGAACTGGTCCTCGCGAATCTCGCCCCACCGGTCGAGGCGTTTCTCGATGAGATGCGGATGGACGCCTACTGGGACGTCTTCGAGAACGCCGACGCGGCCGTGAGGTTCTTCGAGCGCCGATTGACGAAGCCCTGGACTTCCGACCGGTAAAGCTTCGGGTCGGTTTCCTGATAATGCAGGGGCCCGGCCTTCTCGAAGACGATAAGCTTCGCGTGCGAGCGAACCTGGTCGAACAGGACCTGGGCCTGTTCCGGCGTCGTCAGATGATCGTTCCGGCCGATGATGAGCAGGACCGGAACCGAGTCGGGAATGCCCACGATGGCCGACCGAGGAGAGATCTTGTCGATCTCCGGCAACAGATAAGGGGCGACCGTCAGGAGTCCCTGGTAGGCGACCCACTCCAGGCCGATCGGCAGCGAGTTCCGGGTCCGGTTCCGGACCGCGACCTTCAGGTCGAGATAGGGTGCTTCGAGGAGATAACCGCTCACGCGGTCCCCTAACTCATCGGCGGCGAACGTCGCCGCCGCCGCACCCAGCGAGGCGCCATGGATGAGGATCGGGCGGCCGGGTCGTTCCCGTTCGAGGAACTCGACGGCGGCAATCACATCATACCGGGCCGAGTAGCCAATATCGTTGATCTCGCCCGACGAGTCGCCATGAGCCCGGAGCGAGATCGGCAAGACCGCGCAGCCCTCCGAGACCAGCAGTTCCGCCCGCGACAGCATATGCCCGCGATGGCCGCGATTGCCGTGAATCAAGACCACCGAGGGAGCATCCGGCCGTCCTTCGGCATACCAACCGCCGATCTTCTGGCCGTCGGTCGTATCGAGCTGAACCGACCGGAATTTCGCCCAGCTCACCGAGGGAGCCGGCTGGGCAAAGATCGGCTGAGGCCGTCGGGTCAACTGACGGGCCACGACGAACGACACCAGGAGCCAGGCCGGAACCAGAACCGCCAGCAAGATCGACCAGCGAATCCAGCGGCGTCGCGACAAAAACCGGCGGCGATCGGGTGACGAAGCGGTCAGCGAATCCATCGGCGGCCGTCTCCTGGGTTTCGGACGATTCCTCGCCATTATCCGGTATCCCGGCCAACCCGAGAAGAGGAAAGCCCCGCCCCAGCTCAACGAGCAGCCACGCGTCGGACCTTGTGGCTCTCGCTATCGGCGATGTAAAGGTTCCCGCCGGAGTCGACGAGACAGCCATGAGGTCGGGCAAGACCCGCACTCCGGGCGTCCTGACCATCGCCGCCGGAACCCTTCCGACCGCCGGCAACGGTGGTGATCAGGCCCGACTTCACGTCGATCTTGCGGATCGCATGGTTCTCGGTATCGACGACAAAAAGGTTCCCCTCGGCATCGGCCCGGATTCCTTTGGGTCCGCGAAACGTGGCGAGCTTCGCGGCGGTTCCTTCACCGGCGTTGCCCTGGGTTCCGGTTCCGGCGATGGTCGTGATGATCCCGTTCTCATCAACCTTGCGGATCGTGTTCCCCTCGCGCTCGCAGATGTAGGTGTTGCCGCGACCATCGACGCAGACGGCCCGGGCGCCGATGATCCAGGCCGCGCTGGCCGGACCGCCGTCGCCGACCTGCGATCGGGAGGGGGTCTTGCTCGGTCTTCCGTTGCCGGCGAACGTCGAGATCAGGCCCGATTTCAGGTCGAGGCGGCGAATCCGCCAGTCGGCGACATCGGCGATGAGGAGCCCCCCCTTGCCGTCGAGCACGCAGTCGTTCGGCTCGCGGAGCTGGGCCTTGGTCGCCGGGCCGCCATCACCGCTCGAACCGATCTGACCGGTCCCCGCGACGATCGAGACCCGATGGGTCTGACCATCGAGTTTGCGGATGACCGGAGTCTTCTGATCGACGATATAAAGGTCACCATTCGCGTCGGCCGCGATTGCATAGGGCGTCCCGATGACCGCATCGAGAGCGAGCGAACCATCGAGCCCCGCGCCGCTCGACCCGTTGCCGACGATGGTCGAGATCACTCCGGTTGTTCGATCGACCCGACGAATCTTGCCCGCCGGGGCATCGGCGATCAGGAGGTTCCCTTGAGGATCAAACTCGCAATGAAAGGGTTGATTGAGAGCGGCGATCCGCGCCGGTCCACCATCCCCTGAGGACCCGACGACTCCCGCGCCGGCATAAGTCTCGATGTTTCCCGCGGCGACCGGCCCGCGATCAAGCAGCACGCCAAGAACGAGCAAGAGCAACGATTTCGGAGAGAGCACGAG
>JAJYCH010000305.1 GCA_021778575.1 Planctomycetota bacterium | reverse complement strand
TTCTGGCCTTTCACGCGCAGGCTCTCGGTGATCCCGGAAAGCCGCTGTCGCACCTCGTCGATCCCACTTATGCCGAGTACCGCCGGATCTCGAAGCACAATGAGCTTCGGGCCAAGGTCTGGGGCGAGCATGTGCTCGGCTGGCGTCAGGATGTGTTTCCCATCGACGCCAACGGAATCTTCTGGACCGGTCATCCCAACAACCCGACCGGCCTGGCCTGGGATCGAACAACATTGCTCGACCAGGTGGCGAAGACCCTGGGGTTGTTGACGATCGTTGATGAGAGCCACCTGCCGTTCCTGGCCGATGAGGCTGACCGGACCCTGATCGCTTCGGCGGCTCAGCTCGATAACCTGCTGGTCCTCCGGTCGTTCTCGAAGTTCTATGCTCTGCCGGGGCTTCGAGTTGGCTACGCGATCGCTCCGCCCGACATGGTGACCCGGCTCCGCCAGTTTCAGGACCCGTGGACGATCGCCGCGCCGGCCGAGGCCGCGGCGCTTGCGGCGCTGGAGGATCGAGAGTATCGCCAGCGGACCGTGGAGTTCATGGCGACGGAGGTCGCTCGGGTCGTCGAGCGACTCTGGGAGATCGAGGGCATTCGACCGGTCTGGCCCGACCGGATTCGCCCCGATTCCGCGCCGCCGCTGCCGAATTACGTCCTGGTCAGCCTGACCCAGACCGATTGGGACTCGGGCGGACTTCAGGAAGCGCTGGCTCGTCGAGGCTATCTGGTCCGTGAGTGTTCCGATTTCGCGGGCCTCGAAGTCGGCGCCTTGCTGACCGGGCCGGATCAGTTGGTCGCCACTCGCGGCCAGATCCGGATCGGACTACGTTCCTCGTTGGAGAATGACAGGCTCCTCGAAGAACTCGAAGACCTCCTCGAAGCCGGTCCGACCGGTTAAGGACTATTTCGAGATTCGTTGTTTTGGTGATGTTCGCAAGCGACACGAAAGGACGAAAACCGACCGAATCATGATCCTGTCTTGGTCCTTGATAAGCTTTGTGTTATAAAGCCTTCACGGAATTCGCAGGTCTTGCCCGCGGGATTGATGCGTTCATGGTTGAGGTTGAGCGATTTTATCTGGTTGACTTCTGGGTGTTGGGGTCGCTGCCGCTGGCACTGGCGCTCGACTTGATTGTCGGTCATCCCTGGCGGTGGGCCGACCCGGTCCGCTGGATCGATCGATTGACCGGTCGGGCGGAACGCGGGCTCCGAAAACTGGCCGCGAGATCGGCCGGTCGGTCACGCGCGAATCGGCTGGCCGGCCTGGTCCTGGTGATCCTGGTTGTCGGCCTGGTCGCAAGCCTGGTGGCGCTTTCGACCGATCTCCTGGGGATGTTGGGGGGCCCGGCGACGCTGGTGGGTCGGGCCTTGCTGATCTATGGCGGACTGGGAATCCGCCGACTGGCGGGAGATACCTTGAGGGTGTCGGAAGCGAACAGTCTATTCGTCGCTCGACGCGACCTGGCGGAGCGGTTTGGTCGCGACGCTTCGGGCCTGGACGCGGCGGCGATCAACCGGGTTTGCCTGGAGGTGATCGGCGAGGAGACGAACCGGTCGGTTGTCGCTCCGCTGTTCTGGGTCGCGCTGCTGGGTCCGGCGGGGCTCTGGGGTTACAAGGCGGTCGATGCGTTGATCAGGAAATTGGGCCGGGTTGATCCGCGTGGTCCCGATTTTGGCTGGGCGGCGGCCCGGCTCGATTGGCTGGCGAATCTGATCCCGGCCCGAGTGACCTGGCTCCTGATCAGCCTTTCGGCCGGATTGCTCAATGAGGACGGCAGGAATGCCCTGAGGATCGGCTGGCGTGATGGTCGAAAGGGACTGATTCCCGACCTGGCGTGGGGTCCGGCCGCTCTGGCGGGAGCACTCGGGGTTCAACTCGGGGGTGGCTCGGGATCGGGCGGTCGATCGTGGCTTCAGCCGGTCCTGGGCGACCCGATCGACCCGATCGACCGGCGGACGGTTCGCCGGTCGGTCCGGATCATGCTCGTCACCGCCCTGAACGCGGCATTCCTTTGCCTGGCGGTCACGGTTCTGCTCTCGGGCTGATTCTGGTCAGGGCATCAGCAGCCATCCCAGGAGAAACCCGATCAAGCCACTCGCACCCAATCCGCCAATGACGGCCGAGAGCGCCAGTCCCGGCCGGTTCTCGGCAAGTCGGGCGAGCGGGGCGAACCAGCCGGGATAATTCGGCTCGACTTTTACGATAACGGGGGCGGGAGTTTCGACCGGCTGCATGACCGCTTTGACGGCCACGGGACTGGGAGCGGCCTCGGCGGCATCCTTCTTGGCCTGAGCGGCGGCGGCAATCGCCTTGCGCGACTTGACCAGGCCCGACAGTGCCTCCGCGGCCTCTCCTGCGGTCTGATAGCGGTCTTGCGGCTTGTTGGCCAGCAGTTTGTCGAGAACCGCGACGAGACTGGCTGGGATATCGGGCCTGAGATCGGTGATTGGGACGTGACGGTTGTTGATTCGTCGGCCCAGCCGCTCGATCGGAGTTTCGCCGGGGAAGGCCTGTCGCCCGGTGATCAGGTGGTACATCGAGCAGCCGAGGCTGAACAGGTCGCTTCGACCATCGACGTCGCGCCCGCAGGCTTGCTCGGGCGACATGTAGTCGACCGTCCCGACCGCGACGCCGTCGGCCGTCGCGAACGTCGACTGGCTATCGCCATCCATCAGGACCCCGAGACCGAGGTCGAGGACCTTGATCTGTTTCTCGTCGTTGAGCAACAGGTTCGATGGCTTGATATCGCGGTGGACGATCCCTTGCTCGTGGGCGTGATGCAACCCCAGGGCGGCCTGAGCCGCGTAAGTCACCACGTCGACAGGGGCGAGCGGGCCTTGTTTGAGCCGCTGGCCGAGGCTGATCCCCGAGACGTATTCCATCACGATATAGAGGATGCCGTTGGCCTGGTCGGCGTCGTAAGCCCGGACGACGTTGGGATGGTCGAGCCTTCCGACCAGTTTCATCTCGCGCTGGAAGCGGGACGTGACGCGATCGTTGGTCACCAGCTCGGGGGCGATGATCTTCAGAGCGACCACTCGACCCATCAACTGGTGGTGTGCCTTGTAGACCCGCCCCATCGATCCCGAGCCGAGGCGATCGAGGATCACATACTTGCCAACCATCAATCCATGCGATTTGCCGCTGAGAAAGCGGCGGACCTGGTAGTCGGTCAGAATTCCATCCCGGACGAGGAACTGACCGAGGATCTTCGGGTCCTCGGGATATTCGCCGTTGGTGACCTTGGTCCGGATATCGAGAAACTGCCGCTCGTTGAGAATTCCGGAATTCCGGATGATCGGCAAGAGGTCGGCGGGCACGGCGTCGGCCGGCTTCGATCGATCGGAAGTCGCCACGTCGCTGCTCCCTGGAGATCGGTGGATCTCGAGAACGGAATGCGCTTGAACAATTCCCGGCCTGGGAGTCATCGAGAAATTGGTCGGGAAGCTCTGGATGGCCCGGGGACTGACGTTTTCGGAGGATCGAGGACCGAGCGGGGCGTTCCCGAGAATCCTTTGAAGAGAGGATTTGACCCGAAAAAGCCGCGACGATCGGGCTGGGGTCGAGCGACCCCGGCTCCAGGATACAATATCTTACCACCCGGTTTCACGCCTAAAGTTTGGCGCGGCGTGTTCTTCCCGATCGGAGCCGGGCCGTAAACATTTTGAGGCAGGTTCGGCGTTCTTTGGTCACCAAAGTTGCTCTCGACGTTGACCAGGAGTGCCGGCTCAACCAGTCGAGGGGCCGGTTGCCCGACCCCTCGCGCTGGTTGTTCCGGATCGCCACGAGACCTGGACGGTCAATTACTTGGCCGGAGTCGGAGCCGGAGCGGGGGCTGGGGGAGTCGGCACCGTCCCCTGGCTCTGGCGACGGAGCAGGTCGAGGACCATGGTCAGGATGACCGTGGCCAGCGAAGCGACCGCCGGATTGGGAAACACCAGGCCGACATTCGTCAGAATCGCCTGGAGGACCATGATCGCCACACCGATCGACGAGCCGGTGCCAAGTGCCGTCAGGATCGAGCGGTAGAGGTCCTCAAGCGACAGGAAACCCTGGATCGAGCTTTCAGAGACCGCGAAGAAACGCTTCAGAGCAGCCAGCATTGGCGACCCTTTCCGGGCCGGAAAGGCCCTTTGACAAGTACGGTAACCCAAATTCAGCCGTTTATCAGTGCGGGGCTTGGTCGCCAGCGGACCAGAAGAAAAGTTACGCCCGCTCGCGAAACTCCGTGAGGCTTGAGCGACGAGCCCGATGCCCCGGTTATCGATCGGGACTCGTCGGTCGTTCCTTACTATCGCGATCCGGCCGGGTTGCTAAGTCGCTTATCTACCGGATCGAATTGGAGGATGGAGCGCTGGACATCCCGGAGACGGGCGAATAATCTCCTCCGACCCGGGCCTTCTGGCCGGTCGTTCTGATCTCTCAACCGATCCGCGAGGTATTTCGATGCCGTCCGACCCCCGCGACTTTTCCCGAACAGCCGATTTCCTGATCGGGATCGACAGCGACGGCTGCGTCTTCGACACGATGGAGGTGAAGCACAAGGAATGCTTCATCCCGAACATCATCGAATATCTGGGGCTGGCCGCGCTCTGCCGTCCGGCCCGCGAGGTGGCGGAGTTTCTCAACCTCTATTCAAAATGGCGAGGAACCAACCGGTTTCCGGGTCTGACGTTGACGCTCGACGTTCTCGCCGAACGCCCCGAGGTGGCTCGTCGAGGGATCGTGCTTCCGGAACTGGCTGGTCTTCGCGACTGGCTCACGCGTGAGACCCGGCTGGGCAACCCCGCCCTGACCGCCGAGGTCGAGCGAACCGGCGACCCCGACCTGAAGCTGGCGCTCGACTGGAGTCTGGCCGTGAACCGGTCGATCGACCGGATCGTCAAGAATGTCCCCCCCTTCCCGCTCGTGAGGGAAAGCCTGGCGGCGATGCAAGGCAAGGCCGACATCCTGGTCGTGTCCGCCACGCCGAACGAGGCGCTCGAACGAGAATGGGCCGAGCACGATCTGCGCGGTCATGTCGCCCTGATCGCCGGTCAGGAGGCCGGGAGCAAAAAGGAAGTGCTGACGCTCGCGAACGGTGGAAGATACGCCCTCGATCACGTCCTGATGATCGGCGACGCGCCGGGAGACCTGGCCGCCGCGCAGGCCAATGGGGTCTTGTTTTATCCGATCGAACCGGGCTTCGAGGACGAGTCGTGGCAGCGGTTCCATGACGAGGCGTTACCGAGGTTCTTCGGCGGCGACTTTGCCGGTCCCTACATGGCCGAACGAGTCGAGCGGTTTCTCGGGCTCCTGCCGGAGGTTCCGCCCTGGAAATGAGCGGCGGCCAATGTCAAGATGGAGTCAGACCCCACGTCGCAGACAGGTAGAGGTACAAACCGATGGCGACAACCGATGAACTTCGCCAGCCGTCGAACGTTCCCAGGCGTGACGACTTCAGGCAACCCCGTGATGGTTTGTATCGATTTACGATCGAACAATATCAGCGGCTCGACGAGCTAGGTTTCTTCGACGATCGACGGGTCGAATTGATTCGAGGGGTCATTTTCGAGATAACGATCAATACCCCTCATGCCACGGCTTCCCGCCTTGCCAGCTATGCCCTCAGAGCGATTTTTGGCGTCGGATGGGTCATCAGCGATGCCCTGCCGCTCAAGACCGACCGTCGTTCGCTGATCGAGCCCGACCTGACCGTGGTCGCGGGTTCGATCCGAGATTTTACCGAGGTTCATCCGACCACCGCCGCGCTTGTGGTGGAGATCAGCGACTCCACGCTCCGGAAAGATCGAATCTTGAAAGCTCATGTCTACGCCCAGGCCGGCTTGCCCGAATACTGGATCGTTAACCTGGTGGATCGTCAGCTTGAAGTTCATCGTGATCCCGGGCCGGACTCGGATCGAAAAGGACGTTTTCGGTACGGCAGCGTGACGATCGTGCCGGAATCGGGTAGGATATGCCCCCTGGCGGCCCCGGATTCGGTCGTGCCCGTTTCCGACCTCTTGCCGTGATTTCGCTCCCTCCATCGACCCTTCGAGCATAACGCGATGTCTCAACCGACTGCCGACATCGGCCTGATCGGCCTTGCCGTGATGGGCGAGAACCTCGTCCTCAACATGGAGAGCCACGGCTACACCGTGGCCGTCTACAACCGGACGACGTCGAAGGTCGACGAGTTCCTGGGCGGA
>JAJYCH010000304.1 GCA_021778575.1 Planctomycetota bacterium | reverse complement strand
GGGCTGGGCGGGCGCCGCACTCTTCAATAGAGAGGACTTCGATGCAGTGTGCTCCAGAGGGTACGGCGGCCGAGGCCTTTGGGAGAGGCAAAGTCATGACGGACGACCAACTTTTGCTCGACTTCCTGTCCCGTCGCGACGACCGCGCCTTCGAGGCACTTGTACGCCGCTATGGCCCGATGGTTCTTCGCGTTTGCCTCGACGTGCTGAGAGATCGAGATGTGGCGCAAGATGCGTTCCAGGCAACGTTTGTCGTCCTGATCCGTCAAGCGGGGTCGATCCGGGATCGGGGCTCGTTGGGGAGATGGCTTTACGAGGTCGCGGTCCGGATCTCGCGACGCGAACGTCGACGGGTGGAGAAGATTCGCTCAAAGGAAAGGCAGGTCCTCGAGATGGAAGCGCCGGCTCCCCCCGACTTCGACCCGGCCGATCGTGAGTTCAAACCGATCCTGCACGACGAGATCCGCTCCCTTCCGTTGAAGCTCCGCGACCCGATCGTCCTGTGCTACTTCGAGGGATTGACGGTCGAAGAGGCGGCCAGGCGGCTCCGCTGCCCGCTCGGGACGATCAAGAGCCGGCTCCAGAAGGGGCGAGAACTGCTCCGATCCCGCCTGACCAGTCGCGGTCTGGCGGCCTCGGCCTTGCTTCTGCTGATGTTCTCGCTCACGGAAGAAGTCTCTGCCGAGATCCCGACTCCGCTGGTCGAATCGACCGTCAAGGCGGGCTTCGGCGAAGCGCGTCTGTCGTGGAAGGTGGCCGCGATGGTTCTCGGCGAGGAGGGCGAGCGGGTGACGTTCCGTCTGACGTCATCGATTACCACGCTCCTGGTCTTGCTGGCATTGCTGATGATGCTTTTGACAACCCGGACGGTTCTGGGTCGGATGGCGACCAACGCCATCCCTTTGATCCGGGCCAACTTCCCGGATTCTCCGCTTGCGAATCCGTTGGAGACCGCCGTCCCCGAGCCGGAACGGCTGGTCCCCGGACATTGCCGGAGTCACTGAGCCACTCGGCTGGTGATCTCGCGATGCAACGGCGGTTCACCGCCAACTCTCGGGTGATTCGTTCGAATCGCCCGTGATTCTTCGGTCTGATTTCCCGAATACTCCCGCGAAAGGAGCTTCGTGACGCGTTGTCACGTCGCTGCCGCGGTGGAGGAGGTTCCCCCATGCCACGCGCTTTGCTTCTTGGTTTGACGACCGCTGTCGGGCTGCTCGGCTCGTTTGGTCAAACGGCCCGGGCCGGCTATACCCAGACGAACCTGGTTTCCAACCTGTCGACCGTCGGTGCCAGAACGGTCGATCCGAATCTGGTCAACCCCTGGGGCGTCTCGAACGGACCCGGCGGACCGTTCTGGGTCTCAAACGCCGGTTCAAATACCTCAACGCTGTACGACGGCGCCGGGAACAAGTTCGGATTGACGGTCAGCGTGCCCGGCGGTCCGACCGGCCAGGTTTTCAATAACACGACCGGGTTCGTACTGACCGGGAGTGGCAATTCCGCGCCGGCGTCCTTTCTCTTCGACACGCTCGGCGGCTCCATCTACGGTTGGAGCGGCAAGACGGGAGTCGTGGCCGAGGTCACCGGCACCGGCGCGAATTATACCGGATTGGCGATCGGCAGTTCCTCCGTCGGCACGGTGATCTACGCGGCGGACAACCTCAACAACAAAGTCGACGTCTATGGCAGTAATTTCCAGAGCCTGACCGGAAACGGCGGGGCGTTCTCGGGCAAGTTCGTTGACCCCAACCTGTCGTCGGGATTCTCCGTCTTCAACGTGGTCAACCTGAACAACACGCTCTACGTGATGTATAACAGCGTCAATGGGGGCGGGGTGATCGATCGATTCGGTCTCAATGGGAACTACCTGGGGCGGTTTGTCGACAACAGCGCGGGCGGCGCTCTCGCGGGCCCCTGGAGCCTGGTGATGGCTCCGTCAACGTTCGGCCAGTTTGGTGGCGATATCCTCGTCAGCAACAACGACAGTGGGACCATCGCCGCCTTTGATCCGTCCACCGGAGCCTTTCTCGGCGACCTCACCGACTCCAACAACAACCCGATCGTCAACAGCGGGATCTGGACCATCCAGTTCGGTAACACGGTCAAGAATGGGGACCCCAACGCCCTCTACCTGTTCGCGGGAATCAACGGCGAGACGGGCGGCTTGATCGCCGAACTGACAGCCGTCCCCGAGCCTGGTTCGCTGAGTCTCCTGGCCATCGGCGCGACGTCGATTCTGGCGTTCCGGTGGCATCGACGGAAACCAACCCGAGGCTGAACCCCTTGCGAGCCGCCCTGGGAGTCGGCTACGCTTTTGCCGTGGAGACGTGACGACCTGGACACCTTGATCGGTGTTCAGGTCGTCTCGTCTCGTCTCGCTCGAAATCGACCCGAACTCTCTCGAAGGACCAATACCGATGGCCGAAACACGCAAGGGCGAAGTCACGATGAAGGGCAACCCGATCGAACTGGTCGGTCCCAAGCTGGTCGCGGGCGAAGCCGCTCCCGACTTCACCTGCGTCGATACCAACCTGGGAGCGGTCTCGCTCAAGGATTCCGCCGGAAAGGTCCGCCTGTTCAACGTCGTGCCGTCGCTTGACACGCCCGTCTGTAGCATTCAGACCAAGCGGTTCTCCGAAGAGGTCAACGCGCTGGGCGACAAGGTGACGGCCTTCACCATCAGCCTCGACCTGCCGTTCGCCATGAAGCGGTTCTGCGCCGATAACAAGATCGAGAACCTGACCAACCTGTCCGACGTCCATAACCACAGCTTCGGCGAGCATTACGGGGTTCTGATCTCGAACCTGCCAATCCCACTGCTGGCCCGGGCAATCTTCGTCGTCGACACCCACGACAAGCTGACGCACGTCGAGATCGTGCCCGAGATCGCCACCGAGCCGAATTACGACACCGCCCTGGCCGCGATCAAGGCCGCGACGGCCTGAGGCGAGATCGCCGGAATTCCCTCTCGGAGGGTGTGTTAACGGCGTCGAAGACGCCCTTGACACACCCTACCATGCTCGCCAACTTGAATGTTTCATGAGATCAAGTGGATTTCATGGCAACAGTGCATGGAGATGACTCAAGCGGTCGTCGCAACAGGTAGAGATCCTGGCTCGGGTTGCCCAGGGCTCCTTCCGGCAGAAAATCGATCACTTCGTACTTTTTCGCCAGCGATTCCTTGACGAACGAGACGGGATGGAACGCTGCGCAGTCGTTGCTTCCTTCGCGGTTCGTCTTCTGGACGACTGCGTGGCCCTCGCGATAATTCTTTTGTTCTTCGATGGTCAGCATCGGCAAGTAATGATCGCCGTGCGTCGTGATCAGAAGGTAGCCACCTGGACTCAGTACTCGAAAGAGTTCATCCATCCAGAATTGCTGAAGTGGCTCTGACAGGTGGGTGAAAACCGAGAGGCAGTAAATGAAATCAAACGACCCGTCCGCCTTGTCGAGGGGTTGATCAAGACTGTTGGTGTTGAAGTTAGCGTAGGTCAGGTTTGCCTGGCACCAGTCAATCAGTCGTGGGTTGTAATCGGTTCCGAAGAGTTGAGGACCTCGTAAATCCTGCCACTGGCGGATGACTCGGGCGACTCCACAACCAAAATCGAGGATTCTGGCGAATCCCTCGATCGCCAGACCATTCTTGGACAAAATCTCACGGATCGATCGAGCTGCCAGGGCACCGGTTTCGAGATACCAGGAAACGTCCTCGGTGTTGGCGACCAGATAGATGAGTCGACCAGGAGGAATGGGGCGACCCTGTTGGATTTCGGCCTTCCGAAGCGGCAAGCCACGAAAGCGGTCGCGCGCCCTCGTTGTGATTCGGTTAGCCTTGCGAAACGCTCGTCGAAGGACACTGGGTCCGTGAGTCGTCATCGTGGAACTCACTCCGCAGTTTTGATTCAGCGGTAAAACGCAAGCAAGATCGAGCGGAATACATCAGATCGGAAGATCGGTCAAGCGGAATGGCGGCACGACTTTTTTTGCGAAATCTCGACCAGGTGGCTAGCTTCGACGATCTTCATCCTCGACACCGCGACAAGCTGACGCATATCAAGATCGCCACCGAACCGAATGACGACACCGCCCTGGGCCGCGATCAAGGCCGCGACGGCCTGAGGCGAGATCGCGTGAATTCCCTCTTGTAGGGTGTGTCAAGGGCGTCGAAGACGCACCGATCAGCGTCGCTTCAGTCCCAACCGATGGGCCGCCTTGAGCCCGACGGTGCTACAAGACGGAAATTCTTACATTCCGCGGTTGACAAGAATCCGGATAGAAGCGATTGATGTGCCAAAGATAATGGGACTTTGTTGGTTGACGTCACCGCCCGACACTACTATTGACTGGTTCATGGAGGATTCGATGAGCAGGTTTACCATTTTGGTGCTCCTATTCTGCCTGATTGCCTCGACGGCACATGCTTCGACATATTCTCTCACCGACTATGGGGTCACCAGTAGTGAGATTTATTTGAACAGCTCGGGGCAGGTGGGGTTTTCTGCTAACAATTCCTACGTACCAAATCGTGGTCCTTGGCAGTTCGGTTACTCTTACGGCAATCAGAACGTGTTGGATATTGTTAATAATACTTCTGGAGCCTCTGGGCAAATTCTGAATGCGATTGGAGGTAGTACACCTACTGGACCTGTCACGGGAGAGCTTGCCGGGTTGTTCAGTAACTCGTCAGGAATTATCGTCGGCACTGTCCGGGTGGGTGAAGATCCTCAACTGTCCCAAGCGTGGGTCAGCAATACAAACTTCTTCAGTACAAATGCAAGCTCATTCAATGCATATAATAAATTGATTCCTATCCCATCTGGTTTTATTCAGTTGAAACCATCCGACATTAACTCGGCAGGTTTGATCGTAGGCCAAGCCGTACTCCCCAATCAAAGCACCAGAGCATTTCTCTATGATGGTCAGACGACCGTCGACCTCAACACACTGATTCCGCCTAATTCCGGTTTGACCCTCACCTCAGCGGTGCAGATTGGCGATCTTGGCCAGATTGTGGGTTATGCCGTTGATGCTTCAGGCAATAATCACGCGGTCCTCCTGACACCGACGGCCGCGCCGGAGCCAAGCAGCCTTCTTATTGCACTTGGCTCGATGTCTCTCTTCTCTTTGGTCATGCGACGAAGGAAATCCATGGGCTTCCGCCATTCTACTGCGGTAGCATGACGGTAGGATCATGTCGATTTCTGGTGTATGTAGATTACTAAAACGGTCGTCGCAACAAGCTTTGTAGCCTTGTAGGGTGTGTCAAGGTCGTCGAAGACGCACCGATCAGCGTCGCCTCAGTCCCAACCGCTGGGCCGCCTTGAGCCCGGCGGTGCGTCTTCGACGCCCTTGACACACCCTGCAAGACTTCATCCCGCAAACAAGGCAAAAGTGCCAATCACGGTGCCGAGCATCGAGACAATTCCGGTCACGAGACCTGCGATCGCCCAGCCGCCCTTGAGTCGGCCCCAGGCCGCCGTGATGACAGCCAGTAGGCTAACGACGAAGGACCCGAAAATATTGCCGAAGAAAAGAGTCTCGGCGATAGAACCAACGATGCCGGTCACCGGCATAGTTGCAAGTGTGATATACAACACAATAACAACCAAGCCCATGACGATCGAGACAATCCCGAGGATTCCGCCCATCCTGGGCGGTCGTGCCTGAACGCCCGCTGTCACCCGGCCCGGCCTCGAAGCACTCGCGAACCGAACCTGTCCCACTTCGCCCGTCGCCTCATCGGGCAAATACGCCTCGGGCGGGTCGAGCCTCGCCAGGACCGCCAGGACATCGTCGCGGTCGAGCGCGTCGGCATCTCTTGATCCGAGCAGATCAAAAATCTGCGTTTCAACCTCGCGGACGATCGCCAGGCGATCGTGCCGGTTGACTCGTCCCTGGAGCATCCGGTCGATCGTGTCGAGCCTTGCGTCGATCAGGGTTTGCAGCGTCTCAGCCAGTCGTCCGGCGGCGATCGTTGTCATGATTGCGTCCTTTCGAGTAAATGTGTGATCGATTGACAGACCGTCTTGAAGCTGGCGGCCATCTGGCTCAGCCGAGCCTGGCCTTCGGGCGTGAGCCGGTAATAGCGCCGGGTTGGCCCGGTGGGGGATGGTTCGAGCCGGACCGCCAGCGCTCCGTCGCGGGCGAGCCGCGTCAGGACCGGGTAAACGGTGCTCTCGGTCAACGCGAGCCCGTCCAGGTCGCGGAGCCGCTCGACG
>JAJYCH010000303.1 GCA_021778575.1 Planctomycetota bacterium | reverse complement strand
CGCGAACAGTGTGATCAGGTTGATCGAAAGGCCGAACATCAACATGAAGAAAAATGTGCCAATCAACGAGACCGGGACCGCCAGGGTCGGGATCAGCGTGGAACGCCAATCGCCGAGGAACAGAAAGACCACCAGCGCGACCAGGATGAAGGCCTCGAACAGGGTGTGCAGCACCTTCTCAATCGAGGCTTCGAGGAAGGCCGAAACGTCGTAACTGACCTCATAGTCCATCCCCGGCGGGAACGTCTCGGCCTTGAACTCCTTGAGCGTCTCCTTGACCTTCTCGATGATCGTGGCGGCGTTGGTGCCGGGGAGCTGCTTGAGAACGATGGCCGCCGACGGATTGCCGTCGATGTCCGAGTAAAGGTCATAGAACGACGAGCCCAGTTCGACCTTGGCGACGTCCTTGATCCGCAAGATTTCTCCATCGGGATTTGCTTTTAATATGATGTTTTCATATTGCTCCGGTTTGTTATACCGGCCGACCCACGTCAGGACGTACTCGACGGTTTGTGATGTCTTTCCCGTCGCCTGGCCGAGTCGTCCGGGAGAGCCGATCATGCTTTGTTCTTTGACAGCCTCCATGATGTCGTCGGCGGACACGTTATAGGCACGCATCCGGTCGATATTGAGCATGATCCGCATGGCATAGGCGCGGTTGCCCAGGATGTTGGCGGTGCCGACGCCCCGGGTCCGTCTGATCTCGGGAAGCAGGTTGACGGTGACGTAGTTGTACAAGAAATTCTGGTCGAGCGCTTTGTCGGTGCTGAAAATGTTCACATACATCAGCATGCTCGTCATGTTCTGCATGACGATGATGCCTTCGCGCTCCACGATCGGTGGCAGGCGGTTCTTCACGATCTGGATGCGGTTATTCACGTTCAAGACGGCCACGTTGGGGTCGGTGCCGGGCTCGAAAATGATCTGGATCGCCCCTTCACCGGCACTGGTGGCGGCGGAGGCCATGTACCGCATGTCCTGAACGCCGTTGATGGCTTGCTCCAGGATGATCAGGACCGAGTCGACCAAGACCTCGGCGCTGGCGCCCGGATAAGACACGGAGACCACCACGCTCGGCGGCGCGACGGACGGGAATTGCGAGATCGGCAGGGTGTTGATCGCCAGCGCACCCAGGAACAAGATGAGGATCGAGATCACGATCGACAATGCGGGTCGTTGAAGAAATTTTGCGAACATGGTTCTGCGATGTCCTCTTTGGTTTCCGTACCGGGAAGTGGGTGCTGGGGCGCCTGGACAACGGGTGAAGAGAGTAAAGCGACCGAGGTGAGCTGGGGTGGTATGATCGCCAGACTTCATCAACAACCGATGAAGTTTGGCGATGGCTCAGGACCAACCTTCGACGGACCACATGCCACCCGGCGCCCTGTCGACCCTGCCGAGTCGAATCAACGACGGTCAACGCTTCTTATTCAGCAGTGTTCTTCAGGTGTTTCATCACCTCTTCCGGTTTGACGAACTCAGATTTATGAATCTTCTCACCATCGCGAACCTGTCGAATCCCTTCAAGAATGATCTTGTCATTCACATTGAGGATTCCCTTCTCGATCACATAAATGTCATCCAGTTCGCCCTGCGGCTCGATGGTGATCTCGCGTTGATGAACGACGTCCTCTTTATCGAGAACGTAAACATACCGCTTGGCGAGGTTCTCGAACGTCGCTCGCTGAGGGATGACGATGGCGTCTTTCAAGAGGCGGTCGATCTTCACGGTGCCGGTCTGGCCGTGCCGCAGCAGTCGTTCCGGGTTCGGAAAATCGGCGCGGAAGGCGATGTTTCCGGTCTCGTTGTTGAAGTTGGCCTCGATCGCCCCGATGTTGTTTGCCAGGTCGATCTTACCCAGGTGCGGGAAATCTTTGTGGTTCGCCAGGATGAGCTTGACCTTCAGGGCCTGCTTGCTCAGACCGGCGTCTTGCATGTATTCGAGATAGCGTTTCTCGGTGACATTGAAGTAGACCCACATGACGCTGTTGTCCGACAACGTCGTGAGAATGTCCCCCTCCTTGACCAGGCTTCCCTGCTGCTCTTTCAGCTTGTCGATGATGCCGTCGAACGGCGCTTTGACCGCGGTAAAGTCGAATTTGGCCTGCGCCAGATCCATCCTGGCCTGAGCCTTGGCCAGTTTGGCCCGGTACAGGGCCACTTCGTTTTGCGAGATCCCGTTGGAGCTGGCCAGTTGCTGGCTGTAACTCAATTCCAGTTGCGCGAGGTCGCGCTCGGCTTTCTCGGCGGCCAGCTCGGCCTTGTAAAGAACCGGCCTGATCTGGAACATCAGGCTGTCCGCCTTCACGGCCTGGCCTTCCTTGATCGACATGGCTTCGAGATAGCCGTCGTCTAACGCGCGAATCTCGATGTGTCTTTGAGAGTGAATCTGGCAGACATATTCCTGGGTAATGGTGACGTCTTTAGCCATCGGGCTGGTGACGATAATTTCATGTTCCTCGTGGTGGACCTCTTCCGTCTTGGCCTTGCCAAAATACGACTCGTAGATGCCGACGACGCGACCTTTCATGTGCTCGGCGCGGGCACTCAACAAATCAAGGTTCGCGTACAGCTTGGTCGTATTCAGCGCCGGGATGTTCACCTGTTTCTTGTACATCACGCCGACGCCGACGCCGATGAGGACGACAACGATCATCAAGGTTTTGACCAGACGTCCGATCACCATCTTGATCCGATTCATGACAAAGCTCCTGTTCGATGCTTCTCGACTCGACTCTGTGCCGATCCCTTGAACAAGGAAACGAAAGTGTGGATTGGAGCGATCGAGCCCAGGTCGGCAATTCGACATGGTTCGACGCCAGAGGGGGCGTGGAGGCACCAGGAAGAGGCGTGAGGATATCAACCGACCGGGTCGTTGTCGATCGATCTCGGACGTCGGCGTCCGGGTCACGCCCGACCGTCGACCCGAAGGGACGTCGCCCCCAACTGTCTAGGTAAAGGCGAGGCACGGATCGGCCGAGTCGTACGCCTCGACTGTACGCCAGCTCCAAGCCGGGGCTTGAACGACGCAACGAACGACCGGCGGTCGTTCCGGGTCGGTGGGCGGACGTTCAACAACGGAGAGGGTAAAGGGAGAGGATCGAGCGAGGGAAGATCAATTGCCGATCATGGTCGTCGCGGAAAGACTGGGGAATCAGGAAAGAAACCCGGGGCACTTCGCGCGTATCAGCCCGATCCTGTTCCACATTCTCTGAAGGGAGGGCGTTCACCTGGAGTACGGCGTCAGTCGCAATCGCCGCACTGAAGTGAGTCGTGGTTTGACCCGGCGATTGGTCGAAATCGCTGAGTTGGCACTCGGTCGCGGAGGAAACTCCGACGAAACCCGAAACCCGGATCGGCGCAACCTGCACCGAGGCCAGCAACGCCAACGAAGTTGTGAGCCAGAGAGTGAAGACGAGGCTTTTACGGTCGGGCATGGCCACTCGCTTCTCGAACGTCGTGATTCGAGTCACCCTAGCCGGCGTCCGGCAAGGTAGCGGTCTACTGGTTCGCTTCCCGGATTCTCCGGCTGGCCGGATGAAGCCGATCGAACTGCATTATAGATTCTTTCGGCGAGCGAAGGGACCCCAAAATCCCTTATAGTCGATACACGACATGCCAGCCATAAATTTATAACTTCGCTCTCGATGTAAGTCAAGTGACGACCCATGGTTGTTAAAATGGGAGATGAGAATGGTTCCGGGAGAACGTTTCGGCACGTCAGGCCCAGAGACTGCTCTGCGTCGAGCGACTTCTTCCGCTCCGCCTTCGAGATCGGTTCCACCAGGCTGACATCAACAAGCCGACCATTCGCGCGTGATGGTTAGCGCCCATGCGTGCAGACTTGTCGAGCAAGGCGTGATCGCACTGTCCCATTCCGTTCTGGAGGCGGGCTCGACCCCAGGGACCGGTTGGAGATCACTTTCCGCGTGTCCTTGCTCTGGTTGCTCCGTATGCTTTGGGGCTTGAACACGGTGATTCCTGCTCACGGACTTCCGAGAGCAGGAATTCCGGAATTCAGCAGTTCACTGCCCATTCGCTGCCGTTGTCGGCGAGGGCAAAGGAGCATTGGTTCCGCTGGTGGGTGTGATCGCGGGGTCTTTCGTCCCCTTCTGGCTGAACGGGCCGGGTACGCCCGAGGCTGGTGGCGGTGGTGGGGGGAGGTTCGCCGGATCGGCGGCGGGAGCCATCTCGGGACCGGGCGGAGCAGGCGCGGGGGGCTCCTCGATCAGGGCCGGGTCGAGTTGATTGACCGGAAGGATGACGACCTTGTCGCCAACGCTCAGGCGGTCAAAGTCAGGAACGGAATTCTTGTTGGCCGCCCAGAGAGCCTTGCCGTACTTTCCTGACCGATAGTAGAGCAGAGAGATCGTCCAGAAGTTCTCGCCGCCGCGGACCGTGTGGGTGTAAGGGTATTGTCCGCGGAAGTCTGCCGGAGCGGAGATCGTCGACACCCCGCCGCCGAGAGCCTGATAGGCTTTGACGATGGCAGCCAGTTGCTCGGTTTTGGTGTCGATCAGGACCACTCTCGCGTCTCTGAGGTCACGCTGAGAGAAGAGTACGTCGATGTATTCGATCCGGGCATTCTGGAAAAGATTCTCGGCGAACTCGACTGCGGTCTCGAGCGTTGCCAACTGCTGCTTCTTGATCTCGATGCTCTTGGTGTAGTTGTCCACCATGCTCACTCGGTTGATCACCTGCGTGAACGCTTCGAGGATCACTCGCTGATAATTGTAGATGGCCTGTAATTGTCGGGCGTTCGCGGTGAGATACTGGGCCCGGATCGCTCGCTTGTTGACAAGCGGTGCAACCAGTCCACCGGCGATATCGCCCGCCACGGCTTGCGGCTCGAACAAATGGTTGATGACGAGTGACTGGAGACCAACCCCGCCCGTAATCACCAGTTGTGGGAAGAAGTTGACCCGAGCAACCTTGACGTCGAGCCCGGCAGCCTCCAGCTCGCGCTCGGCCTGGCGGATATCGGGTCGGTTCTGAAGCAGTTGTGAGGGCACACCGACGCTGATCGGATGAATGTTGAGGTCATAGAATCCCGAAGAGTCGCGTTCGACGCGCTGCGGGTAGCGATTGACCAGGAAGTTGATTCGGTTTTCTCCCTGGATGATTGACTGATTGATGATCAGTTTTTCGCTGAAATTCCTTTGAAGCTCCGCCTGGAATCGCAGAACACCCAGTTGGGTGGCACGACCTGCTTTCTTTCTGGCCTCGGCGATCTCGAAGCTTCGCTGCTGAAGTTCGATGATTTGATCCAGGTTTTCCAGTCGTTTATCGAGAGACATCAGCCGGTAATAATTTTCGGCAATCTCGGCGACCAATGTGGTCACGAAGTAGTTTCGACGCTCGCTGGCGGCGGCGTAGCGATCCGCCGCCGCGTCTCGGGCATTACGCAACTGCCGGTAAATATCCAACTGCCAGGAGAGGTTGATGCCCCCGCCGTAGGTGCCGAAGACGTTGGGAAAAAACTTCCCGGGAAGATACGGATCGGCGTGAATGCCAGCCCCCTCAAGCGTGAAGCGGCTGACTCGGTCCAGCCCCACCCCGGACGCGACACTGATGAAGGGAAGGTATGCCCCTGACCGCGAGAGAACCTCGTTCCCGGTGATCGCGACCTCCTCATTGAGGATCTTCAACTCTCGATTATCGATGAGTGCTTTTTCGATCAAGCATGTCAGCATGCGATCGTTGTAGAACTCTTCGATGCCGAGCTGCGCCGAGTTTTCCTCGCCGGTCTCGCCCCGGAAGTCCGGTGGCAGGACAGGCCCCGGTTGCGGGGAACGAAGAGGCGGGATTCCGCACGACGGCAGAACCAGCAGCATGAGGCCGCATGCGATCACTCTTGCGATCACCTGCCTCATGTGGTTTCCGGCCGAAAATTTCACTGAGATGTTCATCTGCCTCGTCCTTGAGGAGTTTTCGCCTGTCGGGCGTTTCACCGAACAAGCACTCGGCCACCAACTCCTGGTTCGTGCAGGGCTCATACCTGAGCAACCTCAGCGAATGGTCGATTGGGTCATGCCAATGGGGAGACTGTTTAGTGATCGGCTTGTGGGGATTGTAACTTTAGGGATGAATTGCGCGATTGGGGGGTTAGGTTGCGTGGCGAGGAAAAAAGCGGCGATCTCGTCGCTGGGAATCGACCATCAGTGATCGTTCACCTTGATGGGGGCCTTGCACCAATTGAACACTCCTCGGGGATGGTGGCA
>JAJYCH010000302.1 GCA_021778575.1 Planctomycetota bacterium | reverse complement strand
CGAGGACCAGACCGACGCCGTCTCGACCTGGGAGCCGTACACGACCCGGTTCATCGCCAACATCCACTCGCTCACCGTCGTCGACGTGACCGAGACAACCGCGACGATCCGCCAGATCGACGCCGACGGCAAGCAGATTGACCGCTTCGTGATCGGTCGGTGAGACCGGGATTCAGCGGTTGAACCAGGCGATCGCCCCGGCGATCGCCCCGGCCAGGATGGTCAGCCCGACCAGGGAGATCCGGGCCGATCCGGTGGGAAGATCGTTGCCGCCCCGGCGTCCCAGATATTCCTCGACCGCCTGCTTGGCGTCTCTCAGGCCCAGTCCCGAAGCGTCGCGGAGGGCCTTGATCAGCAGGATCTTGGTGATCGGCCGATCTTCCCGGCTGGCCGAGGCCCGTTCGGCGTCGAGCAGGTCGTCGATCCAGTTCGCCGGCCGAGCGTGGTCGATCCGGGTGGAAATCCGGCCCCCTCGATGAGCCAGGTAAACCGTGACGGCCTGATTGGCCTCGCTCAGGCTCAGCCCCGTCGCTTGCCGGAGTGCCTTGATGAGCGCGATCTTGCCGACTTTTTGCTCCGCTCGGACCAGGGCCTCGCGCTCCGCGTCGATCAGGTGATCGAAAAGACCCGGATCAAACTTCGCCACCTTTTCCATGCCGGATCTCCGGGTTGGGAGCGGGAATCGGTCCGCGAAGCCGAAGCCGACAGGTTCTTCGGATCTTGCCCCGCAAAATTATCGGCTGGATCGGCTTGTTTCCGCCACGTTCAGCGTTGCGCGGGCGGTCGTGCCGAGGGCCCTTTCTTGTAGAGGCGTTCGACCCCGAGCTGGAGGATGATGAAGAGGGCCTGGATCGCCTCGCGCTGATTGATCTTGGAGATTCCGGCCCGGCGGTTCTCGAACAGGATCGGCGTCTCGCCCATCCGGCAGCCAACCTGCCGACAGAGAAAGAGGATCTCCTCGACATACGAGTACCCGCGCGACCGGATGCCCGCCAGGTCGATCTCGGCCAGTTTCGCAACCCGGTAGCAGCGGAACGAGCCGCTGTTGTCGTGAGTTTTCAGGCTCAGCAAGAGCCGGGCGTACCAGTTGATCCCGTAGCTCATGAGCTTGCGCTTGAGGTTAAATTCTCCCTCGACGCCCCCCCCTTTGACGTAGCGCGAGCCGATCATGACGTCGTTCTCGCTCATCCCGCCCAGGAGCGCGGGGATGAACCGGGGGGGATGGCTGAAGTCGGCGTCGAGATTGAGCATGTACTCGAAGCCGTGGTCGATGGCGAAGTGCATGGCGGCGATGGTCGCGGTCCCCAGCCCGAGCGTTCCTTGGCGGTGGATCACGTGCAGGTTCGTCTCGGCGGCGGCGAGTTCGTCGGCGATCCGGCCGGTCCCGTCCGGGGAATTGTCGTCGATGACCAGGATCGACGACCAGGGGACGACGCTTCGGATCTCCTCGACCAGGGGCTTGAGGTTCCCGGCTTCGTTGTAAGTCGCCAACGAGATCAACAGCTTCGGCGGGGCGTCGGTCGGATGATCGTTCGAGGCGGTAGACACGGACGATTCTTCCTCAAAGGGGGGCGGATCATTCCGAACTTCGACGAGTTCCCGCCACGTTGACGCCGCTGCCGATGACCAGGTCGTTCCGGTAGGCCCAGTCGTAAAGCCGACCCTGGCGGGCGGGAGGAAGCTCGACGAGATCGTCGTAACCTTCCTCGGCGAACCAGGTTTTCAGCTCCTCGACGGTGTGGTGCGACTGATACCGGGGAGCATACCAGTCATAATTATCACAAACCCGGAGCGTCCAGTCAGGGTGGTTGGAAAAGTTGGCCACTTTGTTCAGTGTACGCCTCACGACCGGGATACTTCCGACCAATCCCAACCCCACGCAAAGCGGTTCCAGTATACGCGCGGGCAGGCGAGTCGTGACGGCCCGGAGCGCCGAGTTCAGCCACTCCTGGGGGGGCGAGTTCCGGCGATAGAGCCAGACCGCCAGCCGACCTCCCGGCTTGACCCGGCGGGCTACCTCGCGGAACGCACCTCTGGGGTCGGGGCCGTGATGGAGGACGCCGATCGAGAACGCCAGGTCAAACACCCCTTCGGCCAGCGGGAGCCGGGTCAGGTCCCCCTGGATGATCGCCACGTCGGGAAATTCCTGACAGAGCGACTGAGCCTTCTCGACCGCCGAGCTGAGGTCGACCCCGACGACCTTGGCCCCATGCCGGGCCGCCAGAAGCGCATAACGACCGCCGCCACAACCCGCGTCGAGAACAAGCTTTCCGCTCAGGTCGCGGGCATCAACCCCCGTCTTGATCCGGAACGTCGCCTCGTCTTCCTCGTCGCGGACCACATCGTACCGGTTCCACTGGCGACCGAAGCTGGCGACATAGCCCTCGCCGGCAAACCGGGGAATCCCCTGGCTGGTCGGATAAGAGGCTCCGCACTTGGCGCAACGGAACTGGTCCCCCTCCTCGACCGGAAGGGAGCAATCCGGGCACCGCAACAGCTCGATCAGTTCGGCGTTCATGAGAAACATGATACGGCATCGACCGGGTAGAAAGGAACGCCGAGGCGCGTTGCGAGGTCGACGCCCCTCGGTTCATAATGACGACAGGCCGGAAGTCGTCGCAACCCGAGGGGACGGAACCATGAGCGAGACCACGAAAGTCGTCCGAGGGATCATCAGGCCCGACGGAAGCCTCGAACTCGCCGAGCCACTGTCCTGGCCGCCAGGCGAGGTCTTCGAGGTCACGTTCAGGTCGCTCTCCACCGAAAATTCCGAAAGAGCTGGGTTCGAGTCCAGGACAAGTCCGCCTCCTGGAACAATGGAAGCCAATCGAAAGAGCGGTGAGAACACGCTTGATCCGGTCTCTCGGGCGGCCGAGGGGTATGGTCCTTATCTGGCCCGGATTCGAGCGCGACGCGAGGCCGAGGGGTTTCCGTTCCAGAGTAAATCGGAAATCGATGCGGAAATGGAAGCTCTCCGTTCCTGGCCGGATCGATCGGAAGAGCCGACCCCGAATAACACGGGGGAAAATGGCGAGTCAAACCACTCATGCTAGTCTATCTTGATAGCCTGGTTATTATTTATTTTCTGGACCACGACGGTCATTTTCAGATCCGAGCGGCAAACTGGATTGCCGAGGCATCAGCGGCAGGGATTGTTCTGGCCGTCAGCGATTTAACTCGATTCGAATGCCGGGTCAAACCGATTCGAAACAAGGATTCTGCGCGATTGGCTGATTTCGACGGCTTCTTTGCTCAGCCGGATATCCAACTGGTCTCGTTGCCAGCGGTGGTTTTCGATCGTGCGGCCGAGATCCGTGCCGATTTCGGTTTTCACGCCGCAGACTCGATCCATCTCGCCGCTGCGATCGAAGCGAGATGTGATCAGTTTCTCACCAACGATGTCCGCCTGTCTCGCTTCACCGGGATCAACGTCGAGATCCTCCCGTGAACCTTCCCTCCCTCCACCCTCACCTGACCCGGCTCCGGGGCTCGGGGGTCGTGGTGGCCGTTTCGGGTGGGGGGGATAGTGTGGGGTTGCTCCGGGCCTTGCATGCCTGCTCGGATGCGTTCCAGCTTCGACTCTCGGTCGCTCATCTCGACCATGGGACTCGCGGCGAGGAAGGCCAGGAGGATGCCCGGTTCGTCGCCGATCTGGCCGCCAAACTGGGCCTGCCGTTCGACCTCGGCCACTGGCGGGCCACCCGCTCGGGGCACTTCGAGGCCGATGCCCGGACCGCTCGCTATTCGTGGCTGGCCAGCGTCGCCCAGACCCGAGCTTGCCGGTTCGTCGCGGTCGGCCAGACCCTCGACGACCAGGCCGAGACGATCCTGCACCGGATCGTCCGGGGGACCGGGCTCCGAGGCCTGGCCGGAATGCCGCTCCGACGACGGATCGGCGACGGCGTGATCCTGGTCAGACCCTTGTTAAGCGTGACCCGGCTCGAAATCCGCGACACTCTCAAAACTCTCGGCCAGGACTTTCGCGAGGACTCGACCAACCGCGACACCGCCCGGACCCGCTCCCGGATCAGGCTCGAACTACTGCCCCAACTGGCCGGACAGTACAACCCGAATGTCGCCGAGGCGCTGGTGAGACTGGGCCAGATCGCCGCCGAGGCCGGAGCGAATCTGGAACGATTGGCCCGCGACCGGCTGGCCGAGATCCGCCTCGAAGCCAGCCCCGACCGCGTCGTTCTCGATCTACCGGCTTTGACAAGACGAAGCCAATCCGAACGCCTCGACCTCCTCCGACTCGCCTGGCGCGAAGCCGGCTGGCCCGAATCGGCCATGGATCACGCCCGTTGGCGAAGACTGGCGAGTCTGGGCTGGTCAAAACTCTCGGTGGGTGCCGGAATCGAGGCGGAAGTGACGGACGATCGCCTGATCCTGTCCCGTCGTGTGGCGTCGATCGAGATTCTCTCAAACGAACCCATTCCACTACCCGTGCCAGGCTGGGCTGAGTGGGACGAGCGGAGGATCAGGGTGGTTGTGGGAAACGAGGAGATTTGCGACGAATGGGTTGACCTGGATTGCTTGAAGCTGCCGCTGACGATCCGTGCTCCCGAGCCTGGCGACCGGTTCGAGCCGCTCGGCCTGGGAGGTCGGTCGCAGCCGCTGAACGACTTCTTCCGGGGGCGTCGGGTTGCCCGGGGGGATCGAAGCTCGGTGCCGATCGTCTGCGATCAAGCCGGGATCGTCTGGGTGGTTGGCCACCGGATCGCTCATCGAGTGCGATTGACGGGCAATACGATTAATAAGGCCGGATTCGGGTGCGACTCAGAGCCGTGAGTCTCGTTGGGTGGGCTCGGCCCACTCTCCGCTCCTGGTCTGGTGCGACTTGGCGCTTCGACGAGAACTTTACCCCTTATCGCCCCGGACCGGCTCGGTCTCGGTGTCGTGCCATTTCATGGCTCGATGGTGGCGCATCGGGGCGATTCTCAGGAGGATCTCCCCTTCCTGGAAGAGGCGGACGGTCCCGGTCGACTGGCTGACGACGACGGCCAATGATCTTGTCACGTTGGTGATCGCGGCGGCGGCCCAGTGGCGGGTCCCTAACCCCTTGGGCAAGGTCAGCCCGGTGTTGGGGGCGTCGATGATCCGGCAGGCGGCCTCGACCGTTCCGTCACGGCCGACGACGAACGCCCCGTCCATCTGGGCGATCTCCTTGATCGCCTCGCGGACCCGGCCGTCGCGGACGTTCTTTTCCTTCCGCCGATACCCCTTGAACGGGTCGAAGCCCAGCGAGCGGGTCCGGGCCAGGACGTTCCGGGCGTCGCCGACGACGATCAAGCTGCCGACCGCCTTGCCTTCCCGCCCCTCGCGACCGATCTCGACGGCGACGTCGACCACCGCCTTCAAGGTTTCGAGCGGGACCGAGGTCTCCAGCGCCCGGAGATCGCGCGAGGAGAGCCGTTCGAGGTGCTCGCCAAGCCGGACGACGGTCACGGAGTCGAGAACCTCGGCCTCGAAGCCGGAATAAGCCACGACCACGCGGTCGCCCGCCGCGAGCAGGTCGTTGGCGACGGCCTCGATCAAGGCCAGGGTGATTCGCTCGGTGATCGCCGCCTCGGTCGGCTCGACGGCGACCGGGATCAGTTCGGCCTCTCGGACCGCGTCTTCTTGTCGAGTGGTCTCGACGGCGACCATCATCCGGACATCTTTGGCGAGGGCGCGAACTGCGTCCCAGTCCATCGAGCCTTCGGCCATCAAAAGCAATGCCGAGGCACCGGTCCGGGGGACCGCGTCGCAGGCCAGTTCCAGAAGGCTCGTCGTGGCCTTGTTGAGGACGGTCGACATAAAACGCGGATCGCCCCCGACCCACCTGTCGGCGACGACCGGACGCGAGCCTGGGACGAAGGCGCGGGAATCGTCCGACGAGAACGCCGAGAGACGGGGCCAATACGTTAACAGACCCCGCCCCGAGCCCGCCAGACCCTCGAAGGCAAGAATCCGACGGAGGATGGTCGCGGGACTACCCGGATTTTCTGGGGGCTCTGGTCGCGCCTGCCCTTTAGCTTCACGCGAGGAAGCCCTCTCTGGAGTGCGAGAGCTTGCTCTCGCTCTGGCGAACGGAGCTTGCTCCGAGCCGAGTGACCGGGCCAACGGTTTCTGGATCAGGACCGTGGAGCAAGCTCCACGAAGCAAAGCGAGAGCAAGCTCTCGCACTCCAGATCACCAATCCGTCCGCAGGCCCCCAGAAAATTTGGGTAGACCCGGATTGTCGCGGG
>JAJYCH010000301.1 GCA_021778575.1 Planctomycetota bacterium | reverse complement strand
GAATAGCTGCCGGTGCCGATCACCGCTCCCATCGTCGGCGTGCCGATCACCTTGCCGAGCCCGAGGGCACGGAAGCCGGCGGGGAACATCTCGGCGTTCGAGGCGCTCCGCCAGTTCTGCATCACCACCTTCGGGCCAAAGTAGCCGTTGAACGGGCGAGGCGTCGGCTCGGTCCCTCGGGGCTGCCAGACCTGGTACGGCTTCTGGACGAGAATCGCGAGCAACTCCTGCTCGATGTTGCCGCCGCCATTCCAGCGCTGGTCGATCACCAGGGCTTCCTTGTGGCGGAACTCGGCCAGATCCTTGCGAAACCGGGCCAGGCTGGGCTGATCCATCGCCTTGATGTGGAGATAACCCACTCGCCCCTTTGAAAGCTCGTCCACCTTGGCCCGACGCTCCTTCACCCAGCGTTCGTAACGCAAGGTCGCGAACGCAGCCATCGTGATCGGCTCATATTTGATCTTCCACGACCCGGCTTCCTCGGGCTTCGCGTTCACCGTCAGTTCGACCTTGCGGTTGAGTCTCCGGCCGAGGAACGCGGTCACGTCGTCGGTCGACTTGACCGGCTTGCCATCGATCGCGATCAGGTAATTCCCCTTCTCGATCTTGAACCAATCCTTATCGAGCGGGCCTTCTTCGTAGACATGGCCGACCTTGTAATGTCCCGACGCGTCGTCGGGTTCGAGGTCGATTCCAAGGTGGCGGGTCTGAACCGTCGAGCCTTCGGCCCGGCTGGCCGGCGCTGCGGCGGCCCCGGTGTGTGAGGCGTTCAGCTCGCCGATCATCTCGTTGATGATGTTGATCAGTTCGTGACGATCACCCACATACGCGACCAGCGGCTTGTATTTGGCCCGCATCGCGTCCCAGTCCTTGCCGTGCATCTTGGCGTCGTAGAAGCGATACTTCATGGTTCGCCAGGCGTCGTCGAACATCTCGCCCCACTCGCCGGGGTGGTTGATCTCCAGCGTGACCTCGAAGGTGATCTTCTTCTTCGAGCCGCCACCCGTCGTCGGCGCCGCCGCTGTCGCCAGAGCCGCGGCCATTCCACCTCGACCACCACGTCCGCCACCACCGCCCATGCCACCACCACCACCGCCGCCCGGTCCACCAGCCCCACCGCCGAGCGAGACGGACGTGCTATAGACGCCGTCCCCTTCCTGGAAATAGAGGGTCCGACCGTCACGAGTCAGTGCGAGGCTGGAGATCCCGCCGCCGCCGAAGCCGCCGCCGCGACGTCCCGGAGGCGGGGTCGCGTCTCCTTCGGTCGGAGCCGCCGCCGGGGTTCCCGAGGCGATCAGGTTCATCCTCTTGCCGTCGTCCTGGATCGAGTAGATCGACCCACCACCCATACCGCCGCCGCCACCGAGGCCACCTCGGCCACCGCCGCCGGCTCCCCCTTCGATTCCGACAAAGATCAAGGTCTTACCGTCGAGCGCGGGAATGTAGTTGCGGACCGATCCCATCCGGGTCACCTGACGAGTCCGGCGCTTCAAGCCGGCCCAGTCGATCTTCGGCTCCTTGGCCGGACCCAGACGACCGCCGCCCGGTCCACCTGGACCCATTCCCATCCGGCCGCCCCGACCTTCCGCCGGGGCTTCGCCTCCATCGGCAGGCAGAGTCGCGGCGACCTCGGTCTCCTCGGGGTCCTTATCGAGCTTCTCCAGCGGCACGCAGAAGATTTGCGAGCTTGGACGGGTGCCGGCTCCTCCGTCCATGTCCCCTTCCATCCGGACGAAGTAGAGCTTTTTCGAGTCGGCCGAGAACTGAGGGTTCATCTCGCTCAAGGAGTCGAACGTCACCTTCACGGCGTCGCCGCCAGCGGCCGGAATCAGGTAGATGTCGTTCGACCGGCTCACGTCGGGCATGCTGAACGCCAGCCACTTGCCATCAGGCGACCAGGCCGGTCGACCGATGTTGCCGTACTTCGACGAGACCAGCTCCTTGAGATCCTTCCCTTCGACCGAGATCGTGCAGAGCTTTCCCTCGGAGGTCGTGAACGCGATCGTCTTCGAGTCGGGCGACCAGAGGTAGCCGGACTTCAGCGCATCCACTTCCGTCAGTTTTTTGGGCTCTCCCGAGCCGTCGGGATTGGTGACGTAGATCTCTTCGAGGCCGTTCTTGTCGGAGACGTAGGCGAGCCACTTGCCATCGGGCGAGTGCGACAGGTTCTGGTCGCGAACCGGGCCGTCGGTAATCTGGCGAAGTTCGCCATTCTCGTCCGTTGGGGCGGTAAAGATCCGACCATGAACCGCGAAGGCGATCCGTCGACCGTTGGGGGCGACGTCGTAATCGTCGACCGTCGAGTTGAAGTCGCGGAACTCGGTCAGGCTCTCCTGGGTCTCGGCCGCGATGTCGAAGTGCAGCGGCGTGACCGTTTTCGAGGCCAGATCAAGCTTGCTGATGCCGAAATCACGCTCGAAGACGATCGTCTTGCCGTCCGACGAGATCGTCGGGAACCGGACGTCGCCCTCCTTGAAGTCGGTTACCTTCACGGCATCGCCACCGCTCTCGGGGACGTACCAGAGGTTGGCTTGCGCGTTCGGATCGCGGTCGGAGACGAAGTAGATCCGACCATCGTTCGACCACATCGGCCAGGAATCCATCCCATCGAATTCGGTCAGATCCTTGAATGTCTTGCTGGCCAGTTCCATCACCGTGACGTCGGTCTGGTAGGCCCCTCGGTAATATTTCCGCCAGTACGACTGGGCTTTGCGATTGAGGGCCAGCTTGGTGCCGTCCGGGCTGTAGCTGCCGGTGAGTCCCATGTCGGGACCGGCGTTCCGGCTCGCTCCCCCTTCAACAGGCACCGTGTAGAGCTTGCCCATGAAATCTTCGCCGCGCTGGCTGGCGAAGAGAATCGACTTGCCATCCGGAGTCCAGCCCTGAACCATGTCGTCGGCCGAATGCTGGGTGAGCCGCTTGACGTCGCCACCGGCGCTGGGAATGACGTAAACGTCGAGCCCCCCCTCCCGATCGCTCGAAAACGCGATGGTCTTGCCGTCGGGCGAGAACCGCGGATTGAGGTCGCGAGCCTTGTGAGCGGTGAGCCGGACGATCCCGCTACCGTCTTCCCGGGCAACCCAGAGATCGCCCAGATAGCTGAATGCGACTTTACCATCATGGTAGCTCGGCGATCGCACGAGCTTCGCCTCGCGAGCCTCGGCCAGGCCGGTCAGGCCGAGGCAAAGGGCGAGGGACAACAATCCGCGCTTCATCATGGTGAGGCTCAATGGATGGGTGATTCATCGTGCAAGATCTTCGACAACCCGAACAGGCGGACGAAGGCACGCTCGATCTTGACTAATAGCGTCAAAACGTGCGGAGCGGTCAAGAAAAAAGTTCCAAACCAAAAAATCGGGTGTCATCAAATGATCTTGGGCTGCGAACGGATTGGTAATCTGGAGTGCGAGAGCAAGCTCTCGCACTCCAGACATGGCTTCCTCGAGAAGCTAAAGCTCAGGGTCGACCAGAGACCCCAAGAAAATAAGGGGACACCCCACAATATCCGCGATCCGAAGCTTCCGGACCCTGTTCGGACCGTCCCGACAAGCCGGTGGTCGCCTTCCGTTCCCCGATTAAATCACCCGGTAGAGAGGCTCAGGTTGTCGACGGTATCAATGGGCGAATCGTTTTGGTCCTGTCCAGATCATCGGTCTCAAACAAGCGGGCGAGATCGGGCCGAGGCTCAGCTTTTGAGCGCGACCGGGCGTTGATCCGCCGTCACTCCCAGGTCCGGGCCTGGTCGAAATAGTTTCGCAAGGTCGCCACGATTCGCTTTTTCTCGTTCAAGGCTACGAACACGAACAGGCCGAGGCCCAGGGTCAGCATCACCCCCCAGCGCGCCAGCGGATGGTCGATTCCCAACCGGGTCAACTGATACGTGAGATCGGCCAGAAAGCTGACCAGGCCCAGCCAGAGGAACGACTGAATCCGCAGGCCGATCCCCACGAGAATCCCCGCGAGCGACAGGATGAGCAGCGTCAGCCAGGCCCAGAAACTTTGGGTCTGCCAGATCGGCGCGGCCAGCGACGCATAAATGACCACCAGACCCAGATTCCTCGCGCCATTGATCACCGACTTGTTCAAATCCTTCCGGTTGACCTCGGCGAACAGGATCGACGAGAATCCGACCGGGATCAGGTAATACTGCGGGTTCTCGGCAAACCGCCAGCCCATCCGGGACCATCCCAGCCAGAGAAACGCGTTGAACAGGACGGCCGACGCGTAGGCGGGAGTCTTGCTCCGAAGCTTGAAGCTGGACAACGCATAAAAACCGCCCGTCGCCAGCAGGATGAACAGATCGACGCCGTCCCCCCGGCCGAACCAGACCCCTTGAATGATCGGCACCAGCGGCAAGACAAGCGCGAACCGCAACGTCGGCCGCGCGTAATGGTCGAGCCGGAACCGGGCGAGTAACTCGGACAGTCCCAGGTCGAGATAGCCCAGCAGCGAGAGGACGACCGCATCCGCGAAGCTCGACGGGGCGATCACGTCGCGGACCCGGAAGTACGCGCCGAGCAGCAACGCCTGAGCCAGATAAACCGGCCAGTCCGCCTGCCGTCGCCAGGCGACCATCGCATAAAAGACCGCCAGCCCGAATAAAACGATCGAACCAACGACATGCGAGCCGCCGCCGTCAACCAGGGTCAAGAGCCCGGTCGGCACCGTCACCCCCACGGCGACCCACTCGATCGCCGAGGCTACCCACGAATCGGCTGCCGGATCTCCGCCTTTTGTCACCGGCCGATTCCGGATCAGCCCTGCCAGCCACCAGAGCGAAGCAATTGCCGTCGAGAATCCCAGAGCGACGACAAGCCCTGAATTCGTCGGTCCGGGAAAGTTGATCGACCAGGAAACAAGCATGAATCCCACTGGTAACGCCAGCGACCAGGTAAGACTCCCGGCGATCGCCGACTCGACCCGCCGCCAGATCAGCGCCAGAATGCCAAATGCTGCGGTCGCCAGCAGCAAGCTCGGCAACGCGATCCGCCCCTTGGTGAAGATGGCGAAGTAGACCGTCGCCAGACCGAGAGCAAAACCAAACCAGGCGGTGAACCGTTTGAGCCCGACCCGGCTGTCCGGCCCGGGGTCGAACAGCGGGTCGGCTGCCGCGAGAGCACGACGGCGCACGACCTCCAGGCCGACCAGGACGATCCCAACGGCGTAGCCACTCGTCGCCAGCGCCAGATAATTCGATCGGAGCGACGGCTGGAGAGCCTCCAGCATCCGCGCTCCCAACCACCAGACCGCCAGCCAAGCAACGACCTCCAGGCCAATCCAGCGCCCGTCGCGATCGAATCGCTTGCCTTCCAGACCCACGAATAATCCAGCCAGCCCGATGGCAATCATCACGTCGGGCCACTCGATCGAGGTGGTTGAGGTCAGCACCTCGAAGGACGAGAAAACCGTTGTGCCGACCACGAGCCCGACCAGGACGAGGGCCGACAGGCCGAACATCGCGGTGGCCCACTCGCGGAAGACCTCGGCGTCGAACCCTGGGGCGATCGCGAGCCGGCGGCGGAACGCGTCCTCCCCCCGGATCGCGAATCGGGCCGCGACCGCCCAGAACAAGGCTCGCGCGAAACTGGCCGAGACCCACCAGGTTTGCGGGTCGATGATCGGAGCGAGCAACGCCGTGAAGCCCAGACCGGTGAATCCCGCCGCGCCATGGACCCATCCCCGGCCTCTCGGCTGAAACCGGAGCATCAGCAGGCACAACAGGCCAAGGCTCCAGAACAGCCAGGACTGGGTCGTCCAGATCCCGCCGGAGTCCTGGATCGTCTTGAGCCGGATCAGGAGAGCCAGCACTCCCAGGGCGACCGCCGTGTTCGCCGCCGGCCACTCGAACAGCAGGCCGGGAAGCCCGAATCGCTCGCGAATCGACGGCCCGAACCGCTGGAGAGCCACGCCGATCGCCCAGGCCAGGTACGCACCCAGGACAAGAATCGGTAAGAGCCCGCTCCAGGTCGAGCCAGTCAAGAACCCTTGATAAACGGCCAGGATCAGAGCGGCGAAGCTGGCGTACAGCCAGTTCGCCGACGGGAACGCGCCGATCAGCAACAAACTCGCGACCGCCAGCGCAAGCAAGATCAGCGGCGACTGGAAGCCCCAAGGAACGGCCGCCAGAGCCAGGATCAGAGCCCCGAAATCGAGCGGTCGGGCCAGAATCAATGACAAATAACAAATGACAAACCTATGAAAATCGTCATTCATCCCGCGATCGACGACGACCGCCTCGCCGCGCTCCG
>JAJYCH010000300.1 GCA_021778575.1 Planctomycetota bacterium | reverse complement strand
GATCGAAACCACGGTCCGCACAGCGGACCCTACAATTGTCCGACCACTTTGCAATCCTCCTGCCCGTCGAGACGGCTGGGTTGGCGATCGGACGACGAACTTCTTATACTACGAACGAGGGTCGGCGATCGGTTCTTCCTAATCTGTTATGTTATCACTCCAGCGAATCGGAATCGGGAGCCTCGACGTGCTGCGGATCGTGCCTTATCCTCATCCCGCCCTTCGCCATGAGTCGCGCCCGGTGATCGAGATCGATGATTCGCTCCGAGCGATCGTCCGCGAGATGTTTACCTTGATGTACGCTTCGAACGGGATTGGCCTGGCCGCGAACCAGGTGGGAATTCCGCTCCGATTCTTCGTCCTGAACCTGACCGCCGACGCCGAGCGGGCCGACCAGGAACAGGTTTTCATCAACCCCGAAATCATCAAGCGCCATTCCTCGGAAGAAAACGAAGAGGGTTGCCTGAGCTTCCCCGGCCTCTATGGTAAGGTCCGCCGAGCCCGCAAAATCAAGGTCCGCGCCTACGACCTCCAGGGGAACCCGATCGAGATCGACGCCGACGACCTCCTCGGCCGGGCCATCCAGCACGAGACCGACCACCTCGACGGCAAGCTGTTCATCGACTATCTCGGCGACCTGACCAAGATGAAGACCACCTCGGCCAAGATCCAGGAGATCGAAGCCGGCTTCCGAGCCGCCCAGGCCGAGGGGATCTATCCCAGCGACGACGAGATCCGTCGGCAGCTTGCAGGCATGACTTCAGCTTAAATCGAATTCAAGGGGAATCAATGACGAGAATTTTCGTGCGGAGTTGGGGTGCGAGCGACTGGCGGCGCTTGCTAGCAAAGCCGTTATTGCATTGGGTACGCGGGCGTTCTGCCATGGAGACGGCTGTCTCCTGGGAATACGCTCAAGCGAATACTCACGGCTTACCAGAAGTCATTTACAACGCGCTCAATTGGCACGATGATCTGAAGAATTCATCACTATTAATCGCGATTCCCGAGCACAAGGTTCCATTGAACAACGCGAGAGCACCTTCTCAAAATGATGTCTGGGCGCTGCTGGATTCCCCATCCGGTCATATTTCGATGACCGTTGAAGGGAAGGTAGATGAGCATTTCGGCGAGACATTGGGTGTCTGGAATCCGAATCAATCGGTGACGAAACAAGCTCGTCTCGACTTCCTTTGCCAGACCCTCGGAATTAATGGTCCGCTCGACCCTCAACTCCGATATCAGCTCTTTCATCGGACGGCATCTGCATTGATCGAAGCCAACAGATTTAAGGCTCAGATTGCACTCATGCTCGTTCAGTCCTTCAGGGAAGATGCTCTATCCTGGAATGATTTTTCTAACTTTTGCGAGCTTTTTGAGGCAGTCGCTATTCGCAATGGTTTTGTGGAAGTCCAAAATGTCCCTGGACGACCACGTTTATTCCTTGGTTGGGTCGATTGTCCGTTTGCTTCCGATAACGAGATGGCAAAAGTCATCTAACTACCGTTTAGGAACAGGCCGGGAATACGTTCCCGGATGGCATGCTCTCGGTACTCCGTGAGCATGTTCTTTGAGCGACGTCTTTCCATGCTCACGGAGTACCGAGAGCATGCCACCCAGATACACAGAAATTAAGCAAGTTATTCGCGGCCTGTTCCTTAGAATCAGGAAGTAACCTTCCATTTCAAGAGTTTATAGATGGAAGCTAGATCATGCTGCCATCCCCCCGGATCGTTTTTCTCGGCACCAAGGATTTCGCCCTGCCGACGTTCGAATATCTCTGCCAGACCGGGCATGAAGTCGTCGCGCTGGTCACTCAACCGGATCGGCCCCAGGGACGAAAACAGCTTCTCATTCCCAGCCGGATCAAGGAAGCCGCGCTCGCCCGGGGCGTTCGGGTCGAACAACCGGTGGACGTCAACTCTTCCAACGCTCTGGAACTGATCCGAAGTCTCGCCCCCGATCTGCTCGTCACCGCCGCCTACGGCCAGATTCTCTCGGCCGAACTGCTGGGGATACCGTCACTGGGCGGGATCAACCTGCACGGCTCGATCTTGCCGGCTTACCGGGGCGCGGCGCCCGTCGCCCGGGCGATCGAACAAGGACAGACCGAGACCGGCGTCACCGTCATCCGGATGACTCCTCGGATCGATGCCGGCGGAATGATGGCCTTCGCCCGGACACCGATCGGTCCCGATGAAACCGCCGCCGAGGTCGAAGATCGACTCGGCCAGATCGGTGCCCAGCTGATTGCTCAGGCGATCGCCGAACTTGTCGCCGGAACGGTAAAGATCTTGCCGCAAGATCGGTCGAAAGTCACCAAAGCCCCCAAGTTGACCAAGGAAGATGGCCTGATCGATTGGACCCGGTCGAATCGCGACGTGCATAATCAGGTCCGGGCGATGCAGCCCTGGCCAATCGCGTCGACTTATTGGCTCCGGAGGGATCAACCGGTTCGACTGATCGTTCATCATACCACGCTCGCCGAGGGAACCGGCGATCCCGGACAGGTTCTCGAATCGAACGGGGATCGGCTGATCGTCGCCGCCGGAGTGGGAGCGGTCCGGCTCTTGAGAGTTCAGCTCGAAGGGAAAAAGGTCTGTCCGGTCGAGGATTTCCTCCGAGGTCACCAGCTTGTTGGAACCCGGTTCGGCAAGCTCGTCTGAGCTTCGGCCTTGACCGGTTCCGGGTGATCTTCTACCCTGCCGCGATTGACTGTTTCCTGGCCTCAGGCCCACCTTCGAAGCGAATGGAGTCGCTCGATGCGCAGGACTGCGCCTGTTTTCTTGATGGTCGTCGTGGGGCTGATCTCCGGTTGCTCGACGATGGGTTCCCGACATCCGGGGATCTCCGAACCGAGTCCCGGGGCCGTGACCCGCGAGTTTCCCTCGACGGCCACACAGATGGCCCAGGTCATGACGGATGTCATGGCGTCGGACCCGATTCTCGATAATGTCTCGATGACTCCGGACGGCGGTCGCGAGTTCCGCAACTTCTCGCGCGCTGATCGGGCAAGACTGGGTATCTCGTTGCTGACACCCGCCAACGACGTCAATTACAACATCCAGGCCAAGAGTAAGGACGGTCATCCGGTTGCCGTCGCCGTCCGGCTCAAAGGCGAATCGTCGTGCGAGATCAGCGTCCTCTACGGCTCTCAAGGTGATGACGGGCTGAGCAAGGATCTGCTCGACAAGGCCCAGCTCGCCCTGGCCAGCGCCGCCAAGGACACCGCCGTCACCCGGACCGCCAGCACGAAAGCTTCCGCCGAAAGAGTCAGGAAACCTTAGACCTGGAACCGGTAACACGCATCGCGTAAGCTCAATGGATCGGGGAGTGATCTGACCGGGCTCGGCCCGGCTTCGTCGGCCTTGACTTCAAGGTCCACACCTCCTCGGTCCGATCGGGGCCCGACCGCGATGATGGCCGAATCGAACGCCGAACCAGTCTTGCTCCGCCAGCACCGGTCCGAGCGATTTCTCGCGGCCGTCGGTCCGTATTCCCGGGTCGTCCTCGTCTCGCACGTCAATCCCGACCCCGATGCCCTGGCCAGTATGCTCGGGTTGCAGACGCTCATCGAACTCAGACAGCCCGGTAAACCGGTCGTCATGACCGTCGACGGGATGATCGCCCGGGCCGAGAACCGGGCGATGGTCGAGCTTCTACCGATCCCGCTCATCCCGATCGAAGCACTGATTATCGGCCCGGATGACGCGCTGGTCATGGTCGACTCTCAACCGGGAACCGGCCGGAGGGCCAGCGAGGCCGTCACTCCCGTCGCGGTTCTCGACCACCACGAGACCGGCGGCAAACTCGAAGGGGTCCATTTTCGCGACGTCCGGGCCAACCTGGGCGCGACCAGCACCATGGTCACCGGATATCTTCTCGAACAGAACGTCAGCGTCTCCCCCCGCCTGGCCACCGCTCTCTACTACGGGATCGATTCCGAGGTCTCCGGATATCCCCGCGAATCCGGCCCGCTCGACGATGGAGCCCTGGTCTGGCTCTATCCTCGGGCCGACAAGGACCTGCTCGCCCGGATCAAGAATCCCAAGCTTTCTCAGGATTATTTCGCCACCTTCCAGCACGCACTCGCGAATGCCTTTCTTTACCAGGATGTGGTCGTGAGCTGGTGCGGCGTCGTTCCCCAGCCCGACATCATCGCCGAACTTGCCGATTTCTTCATCCGTTTCGACCGGGTGAACTGGTCGCTTTCCGTCGGCCTGTTCGGCAACCTCATGAAACTCTCAATCCGCGTCGCCCATCTGGGCGCCCATTCCGGCGAAGTCCTGCGCGTCGTCGTTGATGGCCTGGGAACCGCTGGAGGCCACGACAAGAGAGCCGGCGGCGCCATCCCTTTGCCCGACACAAACCCCGAAACCATCGATCAGACCCTCCGACTGATCCGTCATCGTCTCCTGACGAAACTCGAGATCGACGAACAAAAGGGCTACCGACTGCTCGAAGCCAGCCCGATCATCCAGGCTCCTTGAATCGACTTCGATCGATTTTCCCAGGCGGGAACCAACTGCGGAATTCCGAAGATGACAGGGGTATTTCGAAAGGAGCACTTTCGAGAAGGTTCGCCGGACCTTGTCCCGATCTCGAATCGGAGAGCCGCAAACGGCTGAAGGATAGCGTCCATTCTCGATCAATGCTCGGCCGACAGCCAGCGGGTGGAGTCTGTCAGGAGGATTGCAAAGTGGTCGGATAATTGTAGGGTCCGCTGTGCGGACCGTGGTTTCGATCGACAAATCTCGAAGGTCTGGTCGTCGACCCGTGGTCGAGCGAAGGCCACAAACGCGGTCCGCACAGCGGACCCTACCAGACTTTGCAATCCTCCTGTGGAGTCTGTTCAGTCACGCTGGGACTTGATAGTTTTGACCATCCTGAACCCTGCGACCCGGTCCATCAAGGAGGACCGAATCCGTCGCGAGGGGTGATCGCGGTCTCGCACTAGGAACGTTTCATGAAAGTCGGTTTGTTGACCGGTGGGGGCGATTGCCCGGGCCTCAATGCGGTGATCCGAGCCGTTGTCCAGAGTGTCCACAACGACGGCGGAAGCTGCGTCGGAATCCTCGAAGGCTGGCGCGGCCTCGTCAAAGGAATGAGCCGCCCGCTCGAAGTCGCCGAGACGGACGGGATCATCGCCCGAGGGGGAACGATTCTTGGTTCCTCACGAACCAACCCCTTCAAGAACGCCGACTTCGACATCCCCGCCGTCCGGGCCAACTTTCAGGCCCTCGGCCTCGACGCACTCGTCGCCATCGGCGGCGACGACACACTGGGAGTCGCCCACCGACTCCACAAAGATTTCCAGATGCCCATGGTCGGCGTCCCCAAGACGATCGACAACGACCTGATGGTCACCGACTTCACTTTCGGATTCGATACCGCGATTAATATCGTGACCGAAGCCATCGACCGGCTCCGGACGACCGCCGAAAGCCATCGCCGGATCATCGTCGTCGAGACCATGGGACGGCACGCCGGCTGGATCGCCTGCTTCTCCGGGATCGCCACCGCGGCCGACTACATCCTGATCCCTGAAGTTCCCATCGATATCGCCCACGTCGCCGAGGTGCTCAAGCGGCACCGCGCCGAAGGAAAGAACTACAACATCGTCGTCGTTTCGGAAGGCGCGGAATTCCCCGATAAAGGAACCACCAACATCGCCGCCGAGACCGACGCCTTCGGCCACGTCCGGCTCGGTGGGGTCGGAAACGTCGTCGCCAAGCTGATCGAAGACCAGACAGGTTACGAAACCCGCTGCGTCATCCTCGGACACCTCCAGCGAGGCGGAGCCCCCAGCGCCTACGACCGCGTCCTGGCCACCAGACTGGGACTCGGTGCGAGCCGCCTCGTCCTCCAGAAGAACTTCGGAACCATGGTCGCCCTCTCCGGAACCAAGATCATCGAGACAACGCTGGCCGCCGGCGTGGCCGCCTCGAAGACCTTGACCATGTCGTTCTATGAAGAAGCCGCTACCTTTTTCAAATAACAACCTGTCTGGGCCACCAGAAATTTCGGTGAAAAACCGGAGTAGCCTGTTGACCTCCAGCGGAATCACGGTAATATAACCCTTGTCGCCTGTGACGACGCCGACGCGAAATGCAACGGATGAGTCACTTGGGCGGCTAGTTCTTGAGAGCACGGAAGTGCATGACGACCCTCCTGGGTCGTTTTGTCGTCTACGGTGTGATTCAGAACCATTCGGCCGGAGTCTCTCCCTTTTTAGGGTAGGTTGCTCCGGCCGGCC
>JAJYCH010000299.1 GCA_021778575.1 Planctomycetota bacterium | reverse complement strand
GTTCTTGGTCTGCTGGTCGAGTCGAAGGTTCCGGTTCGCCCGACGGGTCCGGCGGTGGGCGTGAAGGTTCAGTTGGTCGGCACTTCGGAGAAGCCCGAGGCGTCGGTTCAACTGGCGACGACGGATGGTTCGGGTACGTCGTGGACAGCGGTGGGCAAGTTCACCCTGCCGGTGTTGCTGGACGCGACGGGCAAGGTGAAGTCCGAAGAATTCGGCGACGCCCTGGCCGAGCAACTGCTCAAGCGGCTGGTGGTGGTGAAGCTGGTGAAGACGAAGGCCAATTCGGATGGCGCGTTGATTCCGTCGTCGCCGAAGGCGAAGGACACTTACGCGATCCGGGTCGAGAACTATTCCCCCTTGCTGCTGAACGGCGTGGCCGTGACCGGTTCCAGCGCCAAGCCGAGCGAGCCGGCCAAGCTGCTGGTGGGGATCTCGCTGGCCCCCCGTCGGACCTTCTCGGTCCCGGCGACGTCCGAATCGGTCGAGCGCTTTGGCCTGAAGGACGGAATCAAGGTCCTGGCCCTCGACCTCTCGGGTCTTTGAGCCCTCTCAGAGCGATCGATTGATCGTTCCTCCCCCCCTTGATGGAGGCACCGACCCGAAAACGAGTCGGTGCCTCCGCTTTTTTCGTCCGGATCTTTGCCCGGGTGGATGAGTAAAATCTGATTGCAAGCGGAGGTCGGCTCTGAAACGATTGGTCCTGGCGTTCGTGCGATCGGGCTCTGCTCGGCAAGTCTGACCTTCAGGCGTGACCACCATGATTGGCCAATCGCTTCGCTGGCGTGTCGGGATGGTTCTCGTATCCGTGGCCTGGCTGGGCCTGGCGGCGACCGTTCGAGCCCAGGCCGACAAACCGGCCGAGGGTCGGGCCGGGCCCGGCTATCGGTTGGTGCCGAAATCGGCCAGGCGGATCAAGGCCGCTTTGACGGTCGAGATGAAGGCCCCGAATCTTCTGGCGGACGAGTGGAGCGTCTTCGTCAGCCCGATCCCGGAACTGCCGGGTCAGGTCGAAACCCGGACGACCCTGGTTCCTCAAGGTAAATTGATTCGCGAGCTCAGCGACGCGACCCGGCCGATGATCTTGACGCGGATTCCGTCGCTTGGCGAGCAATGGCGGCGTGGCGTCAAGGCTCGGGCCGATTACGAGGCGACGCTTCTCGAACGCCGGCTCGAACCGCTCGAACCAGGCGATCCGCCGCCGACCGCCGTTGCCTCGCTCGATGCCCGGAGCCGCCGATTCTGGCTGGCCAGCGGCCATCAGTTCGACTTCAACACTCCCAGGTTCAAGGCGTGGCTGACCGAGAACCAACTCCGTCGCGAGCCCGCCGAGAACGAGGTTGATTTCGCCCGCAAGGCTTTCCTGGCGGTCCGGCACGGGTTCACCCATTATGAAGGGGCGGACGTCCCGCATCTGGCCTCGAAGGTCTGCGAGCTGGGCAAGTCGGATTTCGCCGGCCTGACCGCCGTCTTCGTCGCCGCCCTGCGTGCCAACGGAATTCCGACCCGGGTCCTTGCCGGCCGGATGGTCCTGATGAACGGCAAGCCCACCAAGGCGACCTGGCCGCACGCCCGGACCGAATTCTACGTGACCGGTCTCGGCTGGGTGCCCGCCGACCCCGCCGGCGCGATCCGGTCGGGACGGAAGACCGAGGGGCTTGAATTCTTCGGCAACGACAACGCCGAATTCCTCACGCACCACCTCGATACCGACATCATCCTCGACACCTACTTCGGCACCAAGACCCACGAGTGGTTGATGGACCCCGCCTTGTGGATGATCGGCGGCGGGAACTTCGACGGAAACTCGATCAAGGTGGACGTGACCGTGACGGTCGAGGAACTCAACCTCACCGACGTCATCGAGCGGCTCAACACCCAGTCCGGACCTACCAATCCCGGCGCGAGCCCGAAAAATACTTCCAAGAAATCGGCCGCGAAAACGTCAAAGAAGGGACGTTGACGCGAACTTTTCGCGGAATCGGCCCGAATTCTGAATCCAGCGGAGCCCCTCGAACCACTCCAGGAGGAAAACCGCGAATCAGAAGCCGAAGCCGATCCCTCGGGGAGGGTTTGACCGTTGAAAATGTCGCGACGCGATCCGTTCGCGGGCTCGTTCCGCCTGCTGTTCGAGGTGGGAACCGTCGCCGGAATGTCCGACGGCGAACTTCTCGACCGGTTCCTCGCTCGACGGACGGTCGGGGCCGAGGCGGCGGAGATCGCGTTCGGAGCCCTCGTCGAGCGGCATGGGCCGATGGTCCTCCGCGTTTGCCGGAGCCGGCTGGGCGACGAGCACGACGCGCAAGATGCGTTCCAGGCCACGTTCTTGATCCTCGCCCGCAAGGCCGGTTCGATTCGCGATCGCGACTCGGCCGAGAACTGGCTGCAAGGCGTGGCCCGTCGGGTCGCGTCGTGCGCCCGACGCGCCTCGGCCATCCGTCGGGCCCGCGAACGCGCCGCCAGCCGGTCGAGCGTCGAATTCTGGCCCGATCGAGAGACCGATGAACTGGTTCCGGTGGTTCGCGAGGAAGTGAGCGACCTGCCCGAGAAATACCGGACACCGCTGATGCTTTGCCTGCTCGACGGACTGACCCATGAAGAGGCCGCGACTCGCCTGGGCTGGCCGGTGGGCACGGTGAAGACGCGGGTCCGCCAGGCGAAGGACAAGCTGAGAACTCGCCTGACACGCCGGGGGTTCGCGCCGACCCTGGGAGGGATCGTCGCCGCGCTGACGGTCCGCGAAGCTCAGGCGATCCCGGCGGCCCTGGTCCGGGCGACGGCCCGCGCCGGGCTCCGTCACGCTTCGGGAAAACTGACGACCGCCGGGGCCTCGTCGGCCTCGGTGGCCACGCTGGTCCAGCTAGGAATGGGGAGTTTACTGATGTCACGGATCAAGATCGCCGCGATCGTGCTGACCTCGATCGGAGCCCTCGCCGCCGGGGCCACGGGTTACGCCCGCCAGAAAACGGAGTCGCCCGAACAAAAGTCCGACCCGGTTCCCGTCATCGCCCCGGCCCCGGAAAAAGCCCCAGTTGAACCTCCCAGGGCCGCAGCGGCGGCGGTCGCGACCGACGACCGGGCCGACCGGATCGAGGCGCTGCAACTGGATATCGAGCTGCTGCAAAAGGAAGTTGACGGGGTGAAGTTTTATGTGATCAATGGCGATTCGGAACGAATCCGCATCCAGTCCGAGCTCGACAATCTGAACGGACCCCACCCGGACGTGATGATCTACGCCAATGCTCCCAACCGCACGGCGGCTGAGCAACTGGACATCCAGAAGAAACAGCTCCGGGATCAACTCGACACGGTCGAATTCAACCTCAAGAACAATCGCGCGGCCTATCTGGCAAAGAGTCGCGAGCTGAAAGAGAAGCAGCGGCAGCTCAAGGAATTGCAAGAACCAGACGAATTGCAAGAGCCGGCGGCCCAGGCCAAACCGGTTCCCGCCGAACCGGAGCAGAACCCGGCCGCTGCGTCGGACCGACTCGATCAGGCGATAACCACCAGCTTGAAGCTTGAAATGATCTGGTCAGATTTCGAGTTCGCGAAGCGCCGGGTCTTCGCGGCCAAGGAATCACTCCTTGATGTCAAGAAAAAAGCGGCCATCGATGCGAAGACGAAGCGATTCGGCATGAGTGACAAGGAATACGAGGCAGCATTCGGTTGGCACGTGAGCGATGCCGAGAAGGAAATCGTCGAGGCAAATACGAATTTTGAGAAGATGACAAAAGCACTCGTGGAAGCCGAACGGGAACTCCGCGAACTGGTGATGAAACTTCCCGCGAATGTCCAGTCGCAATACCTTCGCTGGCAGGCCAGCCAGAAACCAGCCGGAACAGGGCACCCGGCCGCCGAGTTCGAGAGCCGGATCGGCGACATCGAGCGGAAGCTGGACCTGATCCTCAAGCGGCTCGATGCCGGACCGGCGGGGAATTAAGGGATGGTGGGCTCCGCCCGCCATCTTGCTCTAATACGTTTATTCAATCCCCATCACCGCGACGAAGGCCGGCTTCGGCTTGCCGTCGCGGTCGAACAGGAGGGGATATTCGTCGTGATTCCAGGGGAAGGTGTTCAGCCACGACCGGCCGTCGTGGAGGTCCCAGAAGGTCACCCGGCTGATCGTGTCGGAATGGTCGCGGAAGAGGCGGAACAGATCGGCGTATTGCCGGGCCTGGCGGTCGAGCAGTTCCGGCGGGCAGACTCCGGCCAGGGGGTTGGTTTTGGCGATCTCGTCGCGGAATTTTCCCCCCTCAGCCCACCAGCGGCCCCGAGGAACCACCCCCAGGTCGAGTTCCGAGACCATGATCTTGAGGTTCAGCTCTTTCATCACGGTCAGTAAACCGGCAATCTCTTTCATGGGAACATGATCGACTTCCCAGTGTCCCTGGATGCCGATCGCCTGGAGCGAAATCTTCTGATCGCGAAGCTCGCGGATCAGACGGATCAGCTTTTCTCGCTTGCCGGCCAGTTCGACGTTGTAATCGTTGTAAACCAGGAGCGCGTCGGGGTCGGCCTCGTGGGCATACTCGAAGGCCCGGGTGATGAACTCGGGACCGACGATCTTCAGCCAGTTCGACGAGCGGAGGTAAGGCTCATTATCGTCGAGAGCCTCGTTCACCACGTCCCATGAAGCGATCTTCCCCTTGTAGCGGCCGACCACCGTCTGGATGTGCGTCCGCATCCGCTGGAGAACCAGCTCGCGCGAGGCGGGCTTGTCGCCATCGAGAAAAACCCAGGCCGGAGTCCGCTCGTCCTTCGCCCAGACCAGCGTGTGACCCACGACCTTCATCTTGTGAGCCTCCGCGAACGCCACCAGAGCGTCGGCCTGCGTGAAGTTGAACTGGCCTTCCCGGGGCTGGATCTCCGTCATCTTCATGCAGTTCTCGGGCGTCAGGCTGCCGAACTGATCGATGATCAGCTTCTGTTCATCCCTGGAATAGTCGTCCGGCAACTGCCCGCCAAGCGCCACGCCGATCACGAACTTCGCGCCGAATTTTCCCTGCAAGGTCTGAGATTCGGGCGGACGGACCGGCTCACCAGCGCGAGTCGGAGCGGTCAAGAGTCCGCAGCCAAGCATGATCAAGGCAAATTTGAATGGCATTTTCATCAGTGAAGGTCCCGCGATCGTCGGTCGTGGTCAATCTGGGTCGGAGCTTCCCATCATACCGAAAAATCGCGATTGACGAACCCTCGTAGTTGGTATACAACTAAACCAATGAGCCGGACCGATCGCAAACCGCCTGAATTTCCGAAGCTGACCGTTCTGGTGGGAGCGGACGAGCTACCGATCCGGACCTGGGCCCGGTTCATCCGGTTCCACGACCGGGTGGGCCGCCGGATCGAGCAGATCTTCGCGACTCGCGGGGTTTCGCAGGCTCAGTTTGATGTCTTGATGACTTTGCGGATCGAGGAAGGGATCACCCAGCAGGAGCTGGCGAAGCGGCTCCTGGTCACCAAGGGAAATGTTTGCGGCCTGATCGATCGGATGGAAACCGCCGGCTGGGTCGAGCGTCGGGCCGATCCCGACGACCGCCGGGCCAACCGTCTCTATCTCACCGACGAAGGCCGCCGACAGGTCGCCCAGACCTTTCCCGACCACAAGGCGCTGGTCGAGGAAACCCTCGGCCGGCTCAACGAGCAGGAGGTCCGAACCTTGTACGAACTGCTCGGCAAGCTCGACCCGGAAGGCTGATCGTACGCCTTTTTTGGGCCAATCGTTCACAAGTGAACGATTTTGGTGCTTCTCAAACAGGAGATTTTCGATGTCGACGATCGTCACGGAAGCGGGAGTGAAGCCGGTCTCGAAGGGCTGGAACATCGGGCTCTGGGTGCTTCAGGTGCTGGTGGCGTTGCCGATGATCGGCGCCGGCGGGGCGAAGCTGGCCGGGGTTGAGATGATGGTCAAGGAGTTCGAGGTGATCGGCCTCGGCCAGTGGTTTCGCTACCTGACGGGGGGGTTGGGAACTTCTCGCCGGGATCGTGCTGCTGGTGCCTCGGCTGTCGGGGCTGGGGGCGTTGTCGCTGATCCCGGTGATGATTGGCGCCACCGTGGCGCACCTGGCCGTGCTGGGGGGTTCTCCGGTGGCGCCTCTGGTGTTCCTGGTGATGGTGAGCGTGATCGCCTGGGGGCGACGCTCGCAGATTCTCGGGCTTCTCGGTCGGTGATCCCGGAACGGTTCATGGCCAGCGGGTCAGCATGGACCGTGGCCATGAACCGAATTGTTTATGCTTTGGCGTTGACGAGCATGTTGTTTCCTTCGGCCACGGCGTTGGCCT
>JAJYCH010000298.1 GCA_021778575.1 Planctomycetota bacterium | reverse complement strand
CCTGGAAATGGCGAATCCGGATCGGCCAGACCTCCGCGATCGTCCGACTCTGGATTCCCGAATCGGTCGTCGCGCTCTGGCTGCTCGACGAGCCGATGACGCCTTGAACGGGCCTGGACCGTTCGGTCATCGATTGACGACGTCCGTGGGTTCGGACAAGATTTGATGAGAGAATCTTCTCTCATCAAAAGGACGCACCCATGTTATTACGCGCGAATTGGTTCGAGACCGCGTTAGCCAGTCTTCTCATGGCCGTGATCGCCGGAACATGCCGGCCGATGCCCGAGGCCCGCGCCGATGATCCAGCGCTAGACCGGGCGGTCGTCGAGGCCCAGCTCAAGGAGCGCCGCGCGAAGTTCCAGATCCTCGAAGACGCGGTCGCCGCGTTGCGAAACGAAGTCAAGACCCAGATGATCGACATCGTGGCCGGCCAGCAACTGGTGGTAGCCAGGACCCGAAAAGAGCAGAAAGTGGCGGAAGAAGCGCTGGCGAAAAGCCGCTACCAACTCATGGAATATCAGGAAGGAATTTTCCTCCAAGACAAAGCCACGGTTCTGGGAGAGATCAAGCTGGCTGGCCAATTTCTCGAAGAGTCGATCGATCGCCTGGAGGAGCTTCGGGATCAGGCTCGCAAAGGGATCGTCGCTTCGTCAACTTTGATCGCTGCGCAACTGACAAGACAGCAAGCGCAGTTCGATCACGAACAAGCTCAGATGCAACTGGCCATCCTTGAAAAGTATACGAAAGAGAAGGAAACAAAAATCCGCCAGACGGCGATCGAAGTCGCCGAGGCCATCTTGGCCGAAAAACGGGCGACCCTCGAAGCCGAACAAGCCAAGGAGAAGCGTTTCCGGGAGATGACAGCCGCGTTACAGGTACGATCGACCGAAGACGCGGTCATCGCCCTGATCGATGACGCGGTCAAGAACGAGGGCAAGGCCGTCGCGCTCGTGACCGAGGCGCAGAAGCTCGAAGCTCAGATCCATGACAAGCCCGATGACGCCGGCTTGATGCAACAGCTCACGGCCAAGAAAAACGAAGCCATCGACCTGATGAATCGGGCCAGGACACAGCTTCTCGAAGCCGTCAACCTCGGCAACGAAAGCAAGTCCGAGCGTCAGCAGCTTCGCGACGCCGAACAGCAACTCAAGCGAGAACGGCAGATCATCGAGTCGCTCGAAAACCGACTCCTGCCGGCCAGGTGATGCCGCTCCTGATCAGATCGGATAAACAACCTGGATCGTGGCTTCCAGGCAAAGAACCTGGAGGCCCGTCAGCGCGATGGTCGCACCCAGTTCCCAGGGGCGAGCGCCGAGCCTCGCCAACACCGATCCCGCCCCGACGAGAAGTCCCGGCATCAACGGCAGCCAGAGCCGGGCCACCTCGCTCAGGTTCTTGCCACTGAACGTCAGGAAAGCCAGGACAAGCACCGTCGCCCAGGTCACCCGAGGAATCTGACGCGGCTTTGCCAGACCAACCAGCCCCCAGACCGCGGCGGGAAGGCCGAGAGCAATCGCCAGTTCCAGAGGATTTTCGAGCACCCAGGCCCAGTAACTCCGGGGATATTCGGCATAAAACCGCCCGTGGTTCTTCTGGTTGATCCACCAGATCACGAATGGACTGGCCGAAGTCAGGCCCCACCAGGCGAAAGTCGCCGCCAGAAAGCCCAGCCCCGTCACCAGGAACAGGCCGACTTTCCGTGAGGGAGTCAGCCCGCTCGGACTCAGCAACACCAGCGCGACGACCAGACCGACCGGCAAGAACGCCAGCGTGAAGAACATCCCGAGCGCCATCGTCAGCCCCGAGAGCAGGCCGAGCATGAGCCCGGTTTTCCGGCCCGACCGAACCGCCCAGCTCGCCAGAGCGATCGCGGTGGTCGAGAGCAAAGGGAACGCGGTATCGGCCGTCGGCTGGAACAACAAGGCCGACGGGACCAGAGGCCAGAGAGCCGCCGAAGCCCAGGCGGCCGACGCGGGCAAGACCGACCGCGCCAGCAGATAAATCGGTACGACCGACAGGGCACACGCGAGCAAGGTCAGGGCGCCGGTCAATGCCAGCGCCGCCCCATCGGCCCGGGAGAGATCGAGCGTTTCCCGATACGCCTTGACCGCGCTGGCCACCGATCTGGGAGATAATTCGATCACGCGACGACTCAGTTCCGGGCGGGATTCCATCGCGCTCAGCATCCCTCGGGCAACGACGAACAGGCCAGGGGGGTGAGTACCGACGTGAAGCGCGTCCTGCCGGGCAATCCAGCTCGGATAATCCGCCAGGAACCGAGCCGGGTCGCTCATCTGGTTCTTGGCGACCGTGTAATAACCGCTCGATCCGGGAGCATGCAGCGCGATGATCCACTTCGACAGGCCGTAACCCACCGGAGCGGCTTCCTGAGTAACCGCCTGGACGAGAATCGCGGCGAAGACCAACCCACTCAGCCAGAATCCTTCGCGAACCGGCCGACCCGGACGGCTCAACGACTGGAACCCAGCGGCGGCGAAGACGGCAAATCCCAGGATTGCCACGACCGCCAGGATCAGCGAATACCCGACCATCGACGCATCGATCCGCAGCCATTCCCACTCGCCGGGAATCCCGAGTGGAAATTTCGGAGTCTTCGAGCGCAGGACGAAGCCGAACGCCACAACCAAAATGGCCTGAGCGGAAACCACGAATAATGCGAGACGTCGCATGACCTGATCTTAGCCGGTTCGGGGTTCGCGGTCGACCTGTTCCGAAAAATGCTCCACTAGGTTGCGGCATCGGGCCGGGAATGGTGTTATGTTCGTCCGATCGACCGCCGTTGCCGATCCGGAGAGCCCTCTCATGCACTTTGAAGACCCTGACCTGGTCCGATCCGCCGCCGATTCGTCCAGCTCCGGACCATGGTACAAGGACCTGACTCGCTACCACTGGTTCGTCCTGATCGTCGCGGCCCTGGGCTGGATGTTCGACACGATGGACCAGCAACTCTTCAACCTGGCACGGAAGCCGGCCATCACCGAACTGTTGAGAGGGACCTCCAGCCTCGCCCCATCAGCCGGCAGCGTGGCCGAATACGAAGGCTACGCGACAATGATTTTCATGCTCGGCTGGGCGATCGGCGGGCTCTTCTTCGGCGTGCTGGGGGATCGGATCGGTCGGGCGAGGACGATGCTCCTGACGATCTTGACGTATTCGGCCTTCACCGGCCTGAGCGCGTTCTCGTGGGATGTCTGGAGCTTCTCGGTCTTTCGATTTCTGACTGGATTGGGCGTTGGCGGCGAATTCGCCGTCGGCGTCTCGCTGGTCGCCGAGGTGATTCCCGACCGTGCCCGACCGTTCGCGCTGGGATGGGTCCAGGCGATGTCGGCCGTCGGCAACATGATCGCCGCATTAATCGGAATGAGCCTCGGCAAGCTCGAGGAAAGCGGCGCGGTGGGCAGCGCCTGGCGAACCATGTTTGTCATTGGCATGGCTCCCGCGCTCCTGGCTGTCCTCATTCGCCGCCGATTGAAAGAGCCCGAAAAGTGGAAGGCCGCGACCCGAGCCGAGGACGGACTGGCGTCTCCCGAGGCGAAGGCCGGGTCGATTTCCGAGCTTTTTCGCGACCCCCGCTGGCGGAAGAACGCCATCGTCGGCATGATCCTCGGCTTCTCGGGCGTGGTCGGCCTCTGGGGCATCGGGTTTTTCAGCTTCGGACTCATCAGCGCGATCTTCAAACAGCGGATGATCGCGGAACACATGACCGACGACCTCATCAAGGGCCGGCTGACATTTCTCGTCGGAGTAACCTCACTGCTCCAGAATTTCGGCGGATTCTTCGGCGTTTACGCGTTCACGCGAGTGACCGCCTACATCGGCCGGAAGCAGGCGTTCGCGATCGGCTTTCTGCTGGCGATGGTCGCTACCGCGGGGACGTTCAAATTTATCAACAATTATTCGGACATTTTCTGGATGATCCCGCTCATGGGCTTCTGCCAGATGACCCTGTTCGGCGGCTACGCGATCTATTTCCCCGAACTGTTCCCGACCCGGCTCCGGAGTACCGGAACCTCGTTCTGCTACAACGTCGGCCGACTGGTGGCCGCCGTCGGCCCGCTGTTTCTGGGCCTGCTGACCAGTCGGGTCTACGGAGGCTTCGGCGAGATCGATGCCCGCCGTTATGCCGGCGTGACCATGTGTCTCGTCTTCCTGATCGGCCTGGCGGCGCTGCCGTTCGCCCCCGAGACCAAGGGAAAGCCGCTGCCGGAGTGAACGAATCCGGGAGCGATCGCGACGATCGAGACACTCGTCCGCGCGATCGCTCCGAGGAACCGGAATCCGGCCCCAATTACTTCGGGTCCGGAGCCACTGGGGTCGGGACATTGAGCCGCTTCATCACTTCCTCACGGAACTTCGCTTCATCGAGCATCGCCCCGCTCTCCTTCGATGAGAGTGACCAGACGAACTCAAAGTAAGCCTTGATGAAGGCATCGCGCTGGGCGATGGTCATCTGGTCGAAATTCGCGACGTTCGGGACGCTCCGACCGTTCACCTTCACGTCAGGATTAGAACCGGTGATCGGCGCGGACATCGATGAGACATAGCGAGCGGTGAGACTACTCTGAAAGATGGCATTCCAGACACTGTTGATCGGAGCCAGAGCCCGGTCGATCTCCATCGTCTTCTTGACGATCACATTCCGGCCGATCACCAGCCGATCGTCGGGGAAGAGTTGCAGGTTCGCCCGCGCTTCGCCTCGAAGGATCGCCGCGTGATCGATCTTGTAGTCCCGGGCCGGCTTGCCGCCCCTCGCCGGGCGATAGAGATGAATGTCGGTCGGCTCGGCCGTGGGGATCAATCCTCCCGCATAATTCAGAGCGTCGAGAACCGTTTCTTTTCCGATCCAGGGGAGTCGTCCCGGAACCCCGACATCTCCTTGAACGTAATAAACCTTACTGTGGTAAGCCGAGATATCGACAAAGACCCGGTTTGAATCGGCCGGTGCGACGAGGTGAATTTCAGGACGTGTTATGTCCTGCTCAGGTACAGCGGGTGGCACCTGGCCCTTGTCAGGCGGCGGTTGGACACCCGGCGGTGTTGGGTCCTGGTTCGGGGCGGTTGCGACCGGAAGTTCCCTCGAGGTCGGCTTGACCCGGCGGATCTTCAGCGTGACTCGCTGCCGTCGTTTCGCCTTCCTGTCATTCCGCGAGAGCGAATTGTCCGCGTCTCCGGAGCTTTTCAGGGTCTCGGCCGGCTTCGGTGTCGCGGCGGGAGCGGGAACGGGCGGCGGCATGGGTCTGCGGAGTATCTCGATCTCATTCACGTCGGGTCGAGGAGTGAGGTTAAACGGATTCGGGGCATCTGGTGGAGCAACACCACCCGGTTGATCTACGGCGTCACCCGTATCCGCGATCAAGCCAAGGGCTTCGTCCCTGACAAATTTTCTGAGATGCATAAGAACCTTGATCTTGGCCTGTTCCACGGTCAGACCGCGAACGTGGACCTCGCCATAGAAACCAAGCGAGACAGCGCCGTCGGGCTTGACCAGGTGATCCCCGGTGATCGGGCGGCCGGGCAATCCTTCGATAACCTCGATGGTGATCATATCGGGTGGCTCGATCGTGATCGGCAGGTCGATCATGGCTCCTTCGTGAGGGGGCGGATCGTCCGGAATGGCCACCAGCGGCAGCGGTTTGATGTCTTCGACTTTCGGGAAATTCTTTTGTATCGGTGAATCTCCAACAAACTCGATCCGCCCTGGCTTGGGAACATTTTCGACCTTCGGGACCGGTGTCGTGGCAGGCGGGTCCTGTCCCGGCGCCTGCCCTGAACCGATTTCAAAACAGATGAGCATTACCACGGCCATGCTTCGCTTCATCGAGAAACTCCCCCCGGGGATGATCCGGTCGATCCATGCTGACGGTCGGGTGTACCCAGCTTTTCTGGGGGCTTGCGGACGGACTTGTTCTCTGGAGTGCGAGAGCTTGCTCTCGCTTTGCTTCGTGGAGCTTGCTCCACGGTCTTCGGCCGGAAACCGTTGGCCAGGTCATTCGGCTCGGAGCAAGCTCCGGTCGCCAGAGCGAGAGCAAGCTCTCGCACTCCAGAGAGAGGCTTCGTCGGAAAGTTCCCGGACAGAGCCGACCAGAGACCCCCAGAAATTCCGGTTACACCCTGACGGTCGAGCATAGACACATCACAACTTCGGGACAATCAAAATCGAATCGGAAACGACAAACCCCTGGCATTTTGAACCCCACAATCTCGAATCCGGCTCGACCAACTTCGCGAACCAGACCGTGGCGGTCGGCGCGACCTCGCGGGTAA
>JAJYCH010000297.1 GCA_021778575.1 Planctomycetota bacterium | reverse complement strand
ATTCTTGGCGTCGATCTCGTCGAGGCTGATCTCGTCGTTCCGGACCACCAGAACGTCCAGATCGGGGTCGATCTCGCCCAGGCGCTGGACCAGATTATAAGTGAAGGAGTCGTAATTATCGATCAGGACGATCATGGAGGCATCCGTCGACGAGGGGACGCGATCGATCGGGAACGGTGGGCAGGATCACCGGTCGCGATCCGTTCAATGAATCTTACCCGTTCAACCGGACCATCGAAAGAGAATCGACGGCTCGATTCTCGTGCCAACCACCCAGAAGCGCGGTAAGCTTGGTCATTATGGGGCGGTCGGTCGACAGCCATGGTCGGAAACACGGAGGATGAGACGATGATCTCGATGATCGGTTCGGTGACGATCCTGATCGCGATGAACACGACGGGCGGTATCTTCTTCAACCGCAATCCGAATAAATGGGTCGAACCCTCTCATCCCGGCTATGGAGTGGGCTTCACGAACGGGAATCCCGACGGCTATGGCTGGGTCGACTTCGGGACCAATCTGCCGATGACGGCCGATCGGATTTCGGAATACTATTTCCCGCGATATATGTCGATCCCGCCCAATCAGCTTTTCCTGCCCAACTACTACAATCCTTATGTTTCTCGGGGGCAGCGGTTCTTGCCGTTCACGGGCTGTGGCGGACCGCATCCGGCCAGCGGAGTTCCGGTGGGTTCGGCGAACGAGGCGGTTCATCCGTATCAAGAGACGCTGAACACGGTTCCCCGGGTTGTGGCTCCCCGGTTCAACGGTCGAGTCGAGGCGAATCCGGTCAATCCGGGTTCCACGGGTCTTCGTCCTTGATCGAGTGGTCGCGGTCGGCCGAATCTTCTCGGAATCCCGGTCCTTGACTTCGAGGGGCCGGGATTTTTCGTCGACCCGGCCGGTTGAAACAAAGTCACCCTCGCTTGCCAAGGTTAACGGGCGGTCGATAGGATGTGTGTTCCTCGATGCCTGCGTTCGACCGGGCCGGCTGGCGAAAAATCCGAACGCGTTGCGGTTCGGATCGAACCAAAGGGCGTCGAACAACGTAGCATCGCCGGTGAAGGTTCGTCGTCGAGGGGTTTCACCCCCGATTTTCTCATTGATTCATCGTTTTCTCGCGGAATTCGCGACACCTTCGGCGTCAAGTCGGCAGGTCGTCGTCTGATCGCCCCTGTTGGCGGTCGTGGACGGAACCAAGCACGCATTCATCCCGACTTTTTCCACCGTTTTCAAAGGCACCCTCGTGATGAGCCGAGAAGTCATTATCGAGACACGAAACCTGTCCAAGGTTTACGTCGATTTCTGGGGACGCCCCAAGGTCCAGGCTCTGAAGGCGCTCGACCTTCAGGTCTACAAGGGGGAGATCTTCGGAGTTCTCGGCCCGAACGGGTCGGGCAAGACGACGACGATCAAGCTCCTCCTGGGCCTGCTCTTTCCGAGCGAGGGGGACGCGCTCATCTTCAATGAGCCGACGACCAACGTCGCCAAGAACGAGCGGATCGGCTACCTTCCCGAAGAATCGTATCTCTACAAGTTCCTCAACGCCGAGGAAACCCTCCACTTCTACGGCAAGCTGTTCAAGATCTCGCGGGCCGAGCGGACCAAGCGGGTCGGCCGCCTGATCGACATGGTCGGCCTGAATCAGGCCAAGCACCGCCAGCTTCGCGAGTACTCCAAGGGGATGCAGCGCCGGATCGGCCTGGCCCAGGCGCTGATCAATAACCCCGAATTGATCCTGCTCGACGAACCGACCTCGGGCCTCGACCCGATCGGCACCGCCGAGATCAAGGAATTGATCCGCGACCTCAAGAATCAAGGGAAAACGGTCGTCCTTTCCGGCCACCTTCTGGCCGACATGCAGGACATCTGCGACCGGATCGCGATCCTTCACCGGGGTGAGCTGAAGGAGCTGGGCAAGGTGTCCGACCTCCTCACGGTCCAGGACGTGACCCAGATCAAGACGCGCGACCTCTCGCCGGCGGCGATCGAGGAGATCAAGGGCGTCATTCAGCGCCACGGGGCGCAGTTGCTCGCGGTCGATCACCCGACCACGACCCTGGAAGAACTCTTCCTCCGGATCGTTCGCGAGAGCGACCTGCACCCGGGCCGCCGACGGGTCGGCGACAAGCCGATCGACGGCACCCCGGCCAAGCCGGTCGCCCCGACCCCCGACGAGTTCGCCGGAACCCCCGGCAAGCCCTGAGCCGAGTGAACCCGGACTGCCTTCGTGGTCCGAGCGAGAGCCTTGGCTCGTTCGGCCACGACCAGTCAGGCGGTTCGCGGAGCGGTTGCGTCTGCCGACCGGTTGATTTCGCCTCGATTCCCCCTTCGATCGAAGGGGCCTTGCCTCGCTTTCCTGGCCATTATTCCCTCCGGTGCTCGTTTTTTCGGCCCGGTTCCGAGAGGTCTCCACCACGATGAAACTTCTGCCATTCTTCTTACTCTGGTCGCAGGTCCAGACCGCTGGTCCACCCGGTTTGAAGGTCCGGATCGTCCAGTGGCTCTACGTCTTCGGCGAGCCCGGGGTCACGGATAACGGAAACGGACCGATCATCGGCGGCCTGATCACCTGGATCAAGGTGGTCAGCCTGTTCACGCTTCTGGCCTGGATGTTCGCCTGGGTCATCTCGGCCTACAAGGCTCGGATCAAGACGCGGACCGACTGGCTCGACGTGGCGGGGCTGATCGCCTTGCTCGGCTGCGTCGTCTCGGTCGCGCTCAATGTTCTCGAACTTTCGGGGCGGATCAAGCTCCTTCGATTCTACGGCTCCGCGGCGCCCGTCTGGATTCTCCTGGCCAGCGTGGTGGTCATTCTGGTCTGGCTCGAACGGGCGCTCTGGACATCGATCATCCGGCTGGGCAAGAAGTCCGACCTCCTGGTGGTCCTGGGCATCCACCTCTCGCTGGTCGTCGGGTTCACGGTGGCCTACCTGATCTTTAACGAGGCCCCGTCGGGATTTCGCGGCGTCCTCTTCTCGGGCGTCCGCCTCTCGGCGACGTACATGGGCTTCATCGTTCTGACGAAGCTGCTGTTCGTGCTGGCTCCCGAGGTCCTCGCCGTCCGCCCTCGCCGGCTCCTGGCGGTCGCTCAGTTGAGCATCGTCGAGTCGACCCGGAAGATGTGGGCCCCGTGGGTCGTGATCGTGATCTTCGCGGTGATCCTGGCGTTCACGCACTGGTTCTTGCCCGCGCCTCAACAGCGCCCGGCCGAACTGGGGCGGATCTTCGTCGGCACGCTTTCGCTTCTTTGCATGCTGCTGTTGACGGTCATGGTCACGGTGCTCGCTCCGCTCAGCCTGCCGCAGGATATCCAGGCGCAGACGATCTACACGGTGGTCTCGAAGCCGGTCCGGCGGCTGGAGCTGATCTGGGGGCGGATGATCGGCTACATGACGATTGTCACCGGCCTGGTCCTGATCTTCGGGATCGTCAGCCTGATCTATCTCCAGCGCAACATTGGCGGAACGATCAGCGTCCTCGAAACCAAGGCCGATGAGGTCCGCCAGACCGACCCCGACCAGGCCAAGTACCTCGACGATCAGGCCGAGCAGCTTCGGACCCGGATGTCGGCCCGCGTGCCGGTCAAGGGGTCGCTGACCTTCATTGACTCGCGAGGGAAACCGAACCTCAAGGGGATCGACGTCGGCCAGGAACTCGAATTCCGGAGCCACATCGAGGGGGGAACACCGTCGGCGGCGATCTGGCAGTTCGGAGCGAGGGTCGACGATCCTTACGATCCCCGGCTCAAGCTCGACCGGCGGATTCCGGTGAATCTCCTGCTCAAGCCCGGCACGATCGAGGCCCTTGAAGACCGGGCGATGAACCTGGAATACGGCGTCAACGCGATCCAGCAGGCTCAGAAATCGGGCCAGCTTTCGCCGACCGTCGAGGCCGAGAGCGTGGCCCGGTCGGCCACCGCGAAGAAGGAGATCGACGAGCTTCGGGCCCAGTCGAAAGCCCTGGCCAAGGAGTACACAGACCTCCTGGCCGCGGCCAAGAAAGCCGACCAGGAAAAGAAGCCCGAGGAAGCCGACCGGCTCCGCCGCGACGCGGCGACCCGGCACTCGCCGCCGATCCCGATCGAGATGACCTTCACCATCTATCGGACCACCAAGGGGCGCGTCGGCGACCCGGTCTACGCCGAGATGGAGGTCGAGAACTCGCGGACGAATATCCCCAAATTCCGCGATACGTTCCCGATTCGCGAGTATTACACCAACAAGCGGGTCCTGCCGTCGTCGTACCTGGTCGGCTCGCTGGGCGACCTGAAGGTCACGGTCCACTGCATGAGCCCGACCCAGTATCTGGGGATGGCCGAGAGTGACTTCTACTTGCTGGCCGACGCCGGGAACTTCGGCGAGAACTTCATGAAGGGGCTGTACGGGATCTGGCTGCAAGCCATGGTCCTGACCGCCATCGGCGTCTTCGCCGGAACCTTCCTGAGCTGGCCGGTCGCCCTGTTGTTCACGATCGCGTTCTTCGTGGCCGGTCACGCCGCGACGGCGCTCCTGAAGGACTTCTTCCTCCAGTCGATGATCGGCGGCGGGCCGTTCGAGTCGCTCCTCCGGCTGATCTCGCACGAGAACCAGGTGACCGACATGGCCCCGACGCTGGCCGTGGTTGTCGCCAAGACGTTTGACGCGATCGTCATGCCGGTGATGACCCGGATGGCGTACCTGATTCCGAACCTGGGATCGCTCGACGTCAGCAATACCGTCTCCGAGGGATTCGCCGTGACCTGGCCCTTGATGTTGGGCAACACCTTGATCGCGGTGGCCTACGCGCTACCGTTCTCGATCGCCGGATATTTCATCCTCAAGAACCGAGAGGTGGCAGCGTGAGTTACCTCAGCAACATGCAGCGCAAGATCGTCTACGCCGTGGGAATCCTGGTGATCTTCACCGCGATCTTCCCTTACAAGCAGTACCTTCAGGCCGAGGCCATGAAGAAGGACCTCGGTGAAGCGACGATCGGCGATGTCGATACCGGAAGCTTCGTGCTCAAGCTGTTCCTGCTCGGCGGTTTCCGGGGGATGGCGGCCAACGTTCTCTGGACCCGCGCGATCGACTTCCAGAAGGTCCAGGAATGGGACCGCTTGAAGGTCACGGTCGACATGATCACCAAGCTTCAGCCCCACTTCCTGTCGATCTGGACGTTCCAGAGCTGGAACCTGACCTACAACGTTTCGGTCGAGTGGGACGCCCCGGAAGACAAGTACGAGTGGATCAAGCGCGGGATCAAGTTCGTTCAGGAAGGGGTGAGCAAGAACAAGAAGTCGCCCGACCTGATCTGGGACACCGCGTGGTACTACTACCACAAGCTGGGTTTCTCGGACGAGGCGATCATCCTCCGTCGGCTGTTCTATGACGACGAGGACGAGAGCTTCAAGAAGAGTCCGATCGACGGCAACGTCTACCGCGACAATTTTCAGCTCGGCCACGACTGGTTCGTCATGTCGGTCAAGCTGGTCGACGCGGGCGAAGCGCGCCAGGCGGTCGGCAATATCGACTCGGTCGTCGAGCACGTTGACGCTCCCGCGCAGCGCAAGGGGCAACAGGGGGACCTCGCGTTCCGGTCGATGCCCGCTCACGCCCAGACCCGCTACGCCATCGGTCTCGAAAAAGAGAGCATGAAGGGAATCGAGGCGTCGTTCGGGCCTCGGGCGGCGAACGAGTGGCACAAGGCTTACGACGAATGGCTCGAATTCGGCATCCGCGTCTTCCAGACGCCCAACCAGGTCGAGATCAACGGAAAACTGACGACCCAGTACGTCAAGCTCGACGATAACCCGATCTCCAACCCCGAGGTCGCCGCCAAGCTCCATCCCAACGAGCTGTACTGGTCGAATCGCTGGGCCGACCAGATGAATTACCCCTACTGGAAGGACCGCTGCGCCGCCGAGATGGAGGAGCAGGGGACCGCGGCCCGAAAACTCTTCTACGAAGGAACCAAGGCCTACAAGACGGCCGACTATCCCCAGGCGGTCCGGAAGTTCAAGGATGGGCTGGTCATCTGGAGGAAACTCCTCGACCGCCACCTGCCGTACAGCCGCGATGAGCTGAACAAGAAGGATACCGGGCTGGTCGTCAAGCGCTACGCTCGAGCCTGCCAGCAGTCGGGTATCGAGATGCCCCTTGATACCCCGTTCTATGACCTGGCCAAGGCGTTCGAGAACGACAACTCGAAGGACCCGTTCGACGCTCTCGAAATGCTCGACAACACGAGCCGCTCGCAGCGTCCGATGAAGCCCTCACGCTGATCGTTCACGGGCCGGAATGACGGTAGATCTTCCCGA
>JAJYCH010000296.1 GCA_021778575.1 Planctomycetota bacterium | reverse complement strand
GACGCGGAGGAGGTCCGCCGGGTTCTCGCACTGGTTGGCGAAATGGTCGACGTCGGCCTTGCGGAGTGCGTCGAGCGAGGCCGTCCCCTCGGCGATCATCCGGGGGACCTGGAGCGTGTAATAGCGCGGCGGCATCATCGCCTGATCGGCGTCGAGGAGTTCGGCGAAGGTCCCGTGGGGGTTGATCCGGAAGTCGTAAACGACCGGCTCCATGGCGAACGGCAAGGCGTCGTCGAGGGTGCTCTTGACCCGCTGGAGGATCGCCCGGGCCTCGTCGAGAAACGCCGCCTTGCGCTCCGGAGCGACAAAGAACGCCATCCCGCCGCCCGACATCCCGCCGAGCATCAAGAACCCCCAGAAATCGTCGCCGAGGGCTTTCCTGGCCTCGACGATGATTGATTCGGTAAAGCGGTTGCTGACCCAGGGGATGATCCCCTTGATCGGTCCTTCCCAGTTCCGGGTGGTGAGCGTTCCGAGTGTCTTGATGTCAGACGTCCGGACCGCGTCGACGATCCCCTCGAAGATCGCCAGCGCCTCCTGGCGAAGCGACCATTCGGCCTTGCTCCTGAGCAGATACTTTTCGGTCACCATGTTGAGGATCGGCCCGACGTTCTGGGCCATCCCGCCGTGGATCAGGATCAAACTCTCGGCCAGAGCCTGGTGGAACGGATTTGAGTCGTGATTGTCGGTCGGGGACACACTCGGTGGCGTGGCTGTATCGCCCCCCCACCCTAACCCTCCCCCACGAGGGGGGAGGGGACCAGAAGGATCGCGACCCGCTTGCGTCTGACTCCCTCCCCCCTCGTGGGGGAGGGTCGGGGTGGGGGGGGTAGGCGTGGCTTGACCGATTGAAGCCCCAATCCCCGGACCACCCAGGATTTCGTGCGAGGGCAACAGCCGCCCCCGGCTGATCCCCGCTTCGGGATCGCCCGCGCCGGCCGGAACCCCTTTGATGATCTTGACGCCGGGAAAGACCCCGCCCGAGTCCTGCCAGCCGCCGCCCGAACCTCCCAACCATTCGCCCAGGATCGCCCGGGCCACCACCACCGGCGCTTCTTCGGGGTCGAGCATTCCGGTCAGGTTCCGCGACTGACAGGTCGCCCGCATCAGGCTGGAGATGATCGACGCCAGCAGGTTGGTCGAGACCGCCAGCCTCGACCCCTTGGGGATGTCGTTGACCTTGCTGACAACCTCCAGACCATGACCGGGGCGGATCACCAGACCGAGCAGCTCGTCGAGCCGGACCGAGGTCCCTTCCAGCGACGCCGGGATCAACCCCGAGGCGATCACTCCGGCCTTGATCAGGCCCAGATAGTCGTTGCCAAAGTTGAACAGTTCTTCGAGCGTCGCCACGTCCTTGCAGGCGTTCAGGTCGATGCTCGTCAGTCGCAAGATCGGCTCGGCGATGACCCTGACCCGCGTCTCGATCGGCGGGATCGGCCGATCGTCGCGACCATGGACGCCGAGGTCAACCGAGATGTTCAGGACTCGCGCCCCTTCGGGATAATCCATCCCAAGGAAGAAGATATCCGACCAGGCCGAGTGCGACAGGTCGAGCCGGACCGGCGTCCGTTCGATCAGGATCGGGAACAGGCTCTCGGTACTCGGCCGTTCGAGGAGACGCGGGTGAATCCGGAGCGGATGTTCCGAGACCTGGCCGACCCGGAACATCCAGCGGTTCCCCGGGCAACTCCGGACCGACCGCCGGACCTGGTCGGCCAGCGTCTGATAGGTGATCCGCTCATAGACCTGAGCCAGGGCGCTGAGGATCGATCCATTCGGCCCGTCGGCCTTCACGGACGAGCGGAACGCGGTGATGGCCTGCTCGAACCGTCGCTCCATCAGGTCGACGAATCCCTCGAACGGGATCACCCCGCCCGAGGGCACGTCGCTCGAATCCTGGAGCCTGTAGCGGTAGATGGAGTGGAGGAAGATCGAGGCGCGGACCCGCTCGTAGAGGTTCCGCGAGTCCTGGCGGAAGGTCTCGAGCTCGTCGCAGGCCTGGAGCACCTCGGCCGTGGAGAGACCAGCGAGCAGATCCTGGATCGAGCGATCGCGGACGAGCGGGTCGGAGCTGGTGATGGTCGCGAGAAACGGGTTCATGTCTCGGGATTCTCTCTCGCGAGGACTTCAGGGACTCGTTTTCCGTCGATCCGTAGGGTGGGTCGAGTGCAACGAGCCCCACCAACGTATTCGCGGTGGGGCTCGCCAAGCTCGACCCACACTACTCTTGGTCTACTGCGGTTTTCGCCCTATCTCACGACCGATTACCCCATTCCTTGTTCGATCCGGACAACCGATTCCAGGAGGGTCGAGAGCATCTCCTCGCGATCGACCCCGGCAAGCGAGAAGGCGATCTGCGCTTCGATCAGGCCGAACTTGACGCCCAGGTTGTAGCGGGCTCCACTGGTTTCGAGCGCCAGATAGCGTTCGCGGCGAGCCAGCTCGTTGAGCGCCGAGGTCAACTGGATCGAGCCCAGCTCGCGACGGTTCTGAGCGACCAGTTCGCCGAGAAGTTCAAAGACCAGCGGGGTCAGGACGTGCATCCCGAAGAAGCAGAGGTAATGTCCCGCCCGGAGGCCGGGAATCTGGAGCCGAAGCTCGGCGGTCGTCGGGTTGGGCTTTTCGATGATCTCGTCGATCGCGTAGACGTCGGGCCGGTCGTGCGTCCGCCGGCCGCTGATCGTGCCGTACTGGACGATCCGATGCTCGCGGGTCGCCTGCACGGCCGACGCGGAGCATCCTTCGGCCTCGGCCAGGTCGAGCAACTGCCGGGCGCAGCGCCGATCTTGTTTCGAGACGTAGAGGTGATCGCCCAGAAGGAGCAAAAACGGCTGACCGGCGACGAACTCGCGGGCCGACCAGACCGCGTGGCCGTACCCTAGTGGCTCGTCCTGGACCGCGAATTGGAGCTTCGCGGCGAGCGAGGCCATTCGCTCGGCCTGCTCCTCGGCCCAGGGTGCCCCTTTGTAGGCGGAGCGCAGGTTCGCCGCGAAGGTCTGGAACTGCCGACGATAGACCGCCTCGTCCTCGGGAGCCGAGACGACGCAAATTTCCTCGATGCCCGACTCCAGCGCTTCCTCGGCAATGATCTGGAGGACCGGCTTGGTCAGGCCGTCGCGATCGACCAGGGGCAGCATGGCTTTCTGCACCGTATCGAAGGCCGGATATTGCCGGGCTCCTCGCCCTGCCGCGGTGATGACCGCCTTCGTGATCCGCACGTCGCCATCCCTCCTTGCACCGCCCGAACCCGGTTCTCACCGTCCTGACGAACCGGAACGGGTTCGTGATCCTATCAGACGAGTCGAACCGAGTCGAGCAGTAGCGACGCCAGCCTCTTGACTCGGCCCCGATCCAAGGGTATCTTTCTCCTACGCCCCTTGGAGCGAGAGGGGATGTAGCTCAATTGGTTAGAGCACCGGCCTGTCACGCCGGAGGTTGCGGGTTCGAGCCCCGTCATCCTCGCTTTTTTCGTTCCGTGAGCCCTCGGGAATTGCCGAGGGCTTTTGCGTTTCGAAGGGTCGCTCGCGATCTCCTGCGACCCGACCGCACTTTTGGTTCGCCGGGAACGGTTCGATCATCCCGCCGCCAGCTTCAGAAACACCACGCCCAGCGGCGGGAGCTTCAGCGTGACGTGGAACGGCCGGCCGCCCCACTCGCCGTGGTGGGCCCAGGTTCCGCCGTAGTTGCCGAAGTTGGAGCCGCCGTAGACGTCGGAATCGGTGTTGAGCATCTCTCGATAAAAGCCCAGCGACGGCACGCCGATCTTGTACGGTTCGCGGGCCACCGGCGTGAAGTTGCAGATGACCACGACCACCTCATTGGGGTTCTTGCCGCGTCTCAAGAAGGCCAGGACGCTGTTTTCCCAGTCGTGCAATTCGAGCCACTCGAAGCCTTGCCACTCGAAGTCGACCTGGTGGAGCGCCGGCTCGGATCGGTAGAGTTTGTTGAGATCGGCGACGAGCTGCATCACTCCCGCATGGTCACGCCACTGGGTCAGATGCCAGTCGATCGACTGGTCGTGCTTCCACTCGCTCCACTGGGCGAATTCGTCTCCCATGAACAGGAGCTTCTTGCCCGGGTGGCCAAACATATAGCCATACAACAAGCGAAGGTTGGCGAACTTCTGCCAGTTGTCGCCCGGCATCTTGTCGATCAGCGACCCCTTGCCGTGGACCACCTCGTCATGCGACAGCGGCAGGATGAAGTTCTCGGTAAAGGCGTAAATCAAGCTAAAACTGAGCTGACCGTGGTCATACTTGCGATAGACGGGGTTCTTCGAGAAATAGACCAGCGTGTCGTTCATCCAGCCCATGTTCCACTTCAGGCTGAAGCCCAGTCCGCCCAGATACGTCGGCCGCGAGACGCCCGAGAAGCTGGTCGACTCCTCGGCGGCGGTGATGATTCCCGGATGTTCCTGGTGGCAGATCTCGTTGAGCCGCTTGAGAAACTCGATCGCTTCGAGGTTCTCGTTGCCGCCGAAGACGTTGGGGACCCACTCCCCCGGTTTTCGGGAATAATCGAGGTAGATCATCGACGCCACGGCGTCGACCCGGATACCGTCGATATGGTAGCGTTCGAGCCAGAACAGGGCGTTGCCGAGCAGGAAGTTCTTCACCTCGGGCCGGCCGTAATTGAAGATCTTCGTGCCCCAGTCCTGATGCTCGCCCAGGCGCGGGTCCTCGTGCTCGTAGAGGTGCGTCCCATCGAAGAATCCCAGGCCGTGGATGTCGCGAGGGAAGTGCGCGGGAACCCAGTCGATCAGCACGCCGATCCCGTTGCGGTGCAAGGTATCAACGAAAAAGGCGAAGTCGTCAGGGGTGCCGTGCCGCGACGTCGGGGCGAAATAGCCGACCGTCTGATAGCCCCAGCTCCCATCAAACGGGTGTTCGCTGATCGGCATCAGCTCAACGTGGGTGAAGCCGGTATGCTTCAGGTAAACGACCAGATCGTCGGCCAGCTCGCGATAGTTGAGGAAGCCGTTCCAGTCCTTCCGCTTCCATGATCCCAGGTGCAACTCATAAACCGAGATCGGCGCATCGAGACTCTGGCGAGTGGCTCGCGAGTTCATCCAGTCGTCATCGGTCCAGGAGAACCGGGTGATATCCCAGACGACCGACGCCGTCTTGGGGCGCAGCTCGGCGGCGAATCCATAAGGATCGGCCTTCTCGACCAGGTAGTTGTTGACCCGGCTCTTGATCTCGAACTTGTAGACCTCGCCCTGACCGAGACCGGGGAGAAAGATCTCCCAGAAGCCCCCCGAGCAGTTCCGCATCGGGTTCCGTCGGCCGTCCCAGTGGTTGAAGTCGCCCACCACGCTGACCCGGAGGGCGTTGGGTGCCCAGACCGCAAAGTGAACCCCCTCGACACCTTCGTGGGTCCGGACGTGGGCACCCAGCTTCTCATAGCTCTTGTAGTGCGTCCCCTCGCCGAGCAGGTGAAGGTCGTAGCTGGTCAGGACCGGGCCGAAGCGGTACGGATCTTCGAAGTCCCAGGTGTGTCCTTCGTGATTTTCAACCTGGAGCCGATAGGGAAACGGATCGGCACGATCGGCGACGACCCCTTCGAAGAACCCATCGGCATGGACCCGATGGAGCGGCAGTTTCGTGACCGGTTGACCGTTCCGGTGGATCAATGCCCAGACGTTTTTCGCGTCGGGCAAGAAGGCCCGAACAACCCGCGCCGGCTTCCCGTTCCATTCGATCTCGTGCGAGCCGAGGATGGCGAATGGGTCCCAGAAATTGGCATGGGTCAGGTGATCGATGACCTCGCCCGGGACAGTCGGCGCGGTAGGAATTGTCGGAGTCATCGGCATCGTCGGTTCGCTCGTTCGGTTCGGGCTTCGGAGACTCCTCGGACGAGTCTCACCTTATCCCAGCCCCCTGGCCTTCGCAACCATCATGCCCAAGCGTCGTTCAATCGGCCCGGTTTCGCGGATTCAGCACGGCCTCGGCAATGACCGGCCGGTGATCCGTCCCCAGATCCGGGCCGGTGCCGAACCTGGCGAACGACCAGTCGCGGCTGGCGACAATCTGGTCGCCGCCGTGGCCCGCGTAGCCCCAGCCGGCTTGCTGGCGGGCCGAGGGATACGTGGCGCGGAGCGAGATCATCCGCTGACAATCGTCGGGCCGGCCGAAGTCGCCCGCGACGATCACCGGGCTCGTTCCGGAGTCGGCCAGGTTCAGGCGAAGCTGGATCACTTGCTCGTCCCAAGACGCCAGTTCAGTCCGCCAACCACCGAGATCGCCGACCCGAAGGCAATCGACCGCCCGACCCGGCCCCGGCAACGCCACCGAGGCC
>JAJYCH010000295.1 GCA_021778575.1 Planctomycetota bacterium | reverse complement strand
AAATCGGTCGAGCCGGTTACTCGTTCGGGACGGAGCCCGGAATCGCTCGATACGGTCCTCGAAAATTTCACCCGAAGCTGGGAGCGTGGTGAGCAGCCCCGGGCCGAAGGTTATCTCGGCGTCCTGACGTTCGAGGAATCGGCCGAGCTGATCTACCATGAATATTGCCTGGCCGAGGCCGCCGATCTTCAGCCCGATCCGGCGGAATACCTCCGTCGTTTTCCCGACCACGAGCGCTCGCTCAGTCGTCTGTTTTCGCTCCACGGGGTCTTCACGGCTTCGGATCTCAAAGGGTGGTCCGGACCGGGGGAACTGCCGTCGATCGGCGACGAGATTGGTCCGTATCGACTGCTCCGCGAGCTGGGTCGAGGGGCGTTCGCCCGGGTCTTCCTGTCCGAGCAGGCCGACCTCGACCATCGCCTGGTTGTCCTCAAGGTGACGACCCGATTGACGGCCGAACCTCGGCTCCTGGCTCGGGTCCGCCATGTTCACATCGTCGAGGTCTTGCGCCACGCCGAGGCGGATAACGGAGCCTTGCACCTGGTCTGCATGCCGTTTCTGGGCGGCGCGACTCTGGCTTCGGTCCTCGAAGTCCGGCGTCTCCAAGGATCTCGACCGCGTTCGGGTCGCGACTTTCTGCGCGATCTCGACCGGGTCTCGGCTCCCGAATATCCGTCGACCGAGCTGGCCCGGCCGGCTCGCGAGATCCTCGGAGGACTCTCCTATGCCCAGTCGCTCGCCTGGCTTGTCGCCCGGCTGGCCGAGGCTCTCGATCACGCTCATCAGCGCGGGGTCGCCCACGGCGATCTCAAGCCGTCCAATGTTCTTCTGACCGCCGACGGCAACCCGTTACTGCTCGACTTCAACCTGTCGGTTGACTGGCGAGACGTCGGGCTCGGTGACGCGGCCGAACCGGGCGGGACGCTGGCTTACATGGCTCCCGAGCGGCTCGAAGCGATCGCCGAAGGAAACCCCGAATGGTCACGGAAGGCCGCCAACCTCCACCGGGCCGACCTCTACGCGCTCGGACTCCTGCTCCTCGAAGCCCTGACCGGCCAGCCCCCCTCGGTTCCCCATCGTCGGCCCGGAACCCCGAGAGAACTGGCCGCCGAACTGGCCATTCCGCGACGAACCCTGCCGGCTTCGCTCGGCTCCAGTCTCGATCATTCCATCCCTCCGGCGCTCCGATCGATCCTCGGGAAATGCCTGGCCCCGGACCCGCTCGATCGTTATGTCCGGGGGAACGAGCTGGCCGATGATCTCGACCGCTGGCGTTCCGACCGTCCGCTGGCGTTCGCCGCCGAATCGCGGAGCTCGGAGTTGACCCGGAAAGTCCGACGGCGTCGCGCTCCTCTGATCGCTCTGGGTTTGACCCTGTTGATGGCGGTGGTCGTCTCCTGTCTGGCGTCGGCTGTTCTCCAGGGAAGCAAACGCAATCAGGCGCTCGACAATTATTCGACGATCATCGATCGGGCTGATTCCGGCGTCTTCGGCTTCCGACAAGGGCTCTGGCGCGGTGATGAGCTGGGCGAACCGATCGAGGTGGCCGCTCGCCAGCTCTCCCGCTACAACGTCCTGACCGACCCCGACTGGCGAACTCGCTCGGCGGTCCAGGCGCTACCCGACCGGGAGCGCGACGAACTGGAAGTCTGGCTGTTCGAGCAGATTCTCCGCTACGCCCGGGCCCTGGGCGAGGCTCCCGAATCGCCCGAATCCTGGAAGCGAGGGCTGGCGCTGCTCGACCGAACACTCCAGCAGGTCCAATCTCAGCCCCTTCAGAAGGAGCGCCGAGTTCTTCTCGAACGGCTCGGACAGCTCGATCGGAGCCGGTTCGATCCGCCGGTTGCCAGGCTCCCGAACTGGATGGAAAATTATCTCGCGGGAATCGCCGCCGAACCGCTTCATGCCCGACAGGCCATGGGCCTTTATCTCGAAGCCTTGAAGGAACGACCGGATCTGTTCTGGGGGCATTACCGGACGGCCATCGTCGCTTGCCGGATCAACGAATACGCCGAAGCGGGCCGCCATCTCCAGATCTGCTGCGATCGTGGTCCAATGAATCCGGCCCTCCACGCGTTGCGAGCATCGGTTCTGTTCAGCGCGGCGCGCGACATGGCCGATCAATTCAAACACGATCCGTTCGCCCAGGCCCTCCTCGAATGCGACCGGGCTTTGCGGATCGATCCCGACTTCGCGCCCGCTTATCGGATCCGAGCGAAGATCCTTCTGGTTGATAGCCAGTTGGAAACCGTCGAGGGGGATCTCAGTCGCTACGCCGTCCTCTCGCGACGGGCTGGGCCGGCCGCGACGATGAGTTTTCAGTTTCGCCTGCTCTTTCCCTCCGAATCCGCTCACTCGCCATTGTCGGAGACGGGTCAATGTCTGGCTCGGCGGATTCTCGAATCCAATCCCGACGACCGCGAAACCCGGACCTATCTCGCCAGGGGACTGGCCAGGACGGGACTGACCCGCGAAGCGATTGGTGAATACGACCTGGTGATCGAAGCGGACCCCGAACATCTCGAAGCTCGGTACCGAAGGGCCGAACAACTTGTCGCTATCGACCGTCTCTCGGCCATCGAGGAGTTCAACCGCCTGATCGATCATCCCCGATTCGAGGAACTGTTCTGCACCCTACCCACCGCGCTGATTGGCTATCATCAAGTCGCGGTGGATCTGGCAAGTCGCGGCAAGATCGTCGAGGCACTGGCAGTCAACGAGCGTGCCATGGTCCACGTCAACCGCTCCCGCGCTCTTTCCGAGACAACGCTCGCCATCCGCGATAAGTTTACCAAACAAGAAGCTTTCAGCCCGAGAGGACGAACCCTTTTTGTCTTCGCCTGGATTCACGCGACGGCGTTGCAAACCGCCGGGCTGGCACCGGACATTCGGGCGGAACATCATTCGAAGGCCCTGGGCTATCTTGTTCAATCATTCGAGATCTGCCCGTTGTACCGATCCACATTCTTCGCCAAGGGACCGCTTTTCGACGAGTTTCGTGCCGAGATCGACCAGCGATTCGGGGCCTTGAACGCCTCTCGCTGATGGCGTCATTGGCAGTGAACTTTCGCGCTGGCCCAAAAGCCAAGCCCGCCGGATCGATTGATCCCGGCGGGCTAGTGCGTTTTGCAGAGAGATTGATGTAGCGATCCCGTAGGGTGGGCTCGGTGAAGATGGTGGGTCGAGCCCACCCTTACGCCGGAGAAGTCGCGACAGCCACTTGTAAAACGCGCTGGTTCGCGTCGGCTTGTGCCACGCTCAAGAAGGGCGTCCGAAATCAGAGAGTGCTCGAAGTACTCGTGGTGGTGGCTCCCGGAAGATCCGAATTACCCGGGTAGATCGGGTCGGGCGGCGCGGTCGGGTCGGGCGGCGCGGTCGGGTCGGTCGGCGCGGTCGGGTCGATTGGCGCGGTCGGGTCGGTCGGCGTCGTCGGATCTGTCAGCGTGGTCGATGTGGTGGTGGAGGTATCGACGGTGATCGCAGTGGAGGTAGTGGTTCCGGTGGCCGCCGTGTTCACGATCAAGACATCCGCCGTGACCGGAACCGGGATTGAGGTCGAGGGATTGAGGCGTCGTTCCAGGGAATCAAGAGCATAACGAGGGTTGTGAAAGCGTCGCATTTGATGCAGGCTCCAGGATGAAGGTTTTTTCGGGGTTATGTTCCTCCGCTCGTCATAGAGAATCGAGAAATTCGACAATCGAAAACACAATAATACTCCCGCGAACGCAATATTCTATTCCGCTTGCAACGGGAGTGGCGCTCCTGGTCAGTTCCCGGGAGATTGTGGCCGCGCGCTTTGGGGCGTGGCGGTTCGGACGACGTTCCGTGAGCGTCGTGTTCGACGGGAAGTCGCGAACGAAAGAAAGAAACGGAGGAACCGGCTGGGGAATCACTTTCCGCCTGTTCCTGAAGGCGAGGTCAGACGACCGTCGAGGTCCGTCGCTTTGCCCCGACCAGGGCCTTGACCGCGCATCCGCCGCCGGTTCCGCATCCGCCGCCGGTTCCGCATCCGCCGCCCGACTGGCTGCCGCAACTGCCACAGCCGTGGTCCGGCTCGGCGTCAGGTTCGGGCTCCGGCTCGGCGTCGGGAACGTCTCGGCCCACCGGTTCGAGAACGACGTCGAGACCGCAGAGGTCGCGGAAGGCGGCGACCAACCCCGAGGTGTCGAGTCGATGCGGGCCGAGATAGTGGAGAACGGTCCGGCGATCGTCGAGCAGAGGCTCGGCGTCGATGAGGTCGAGCGGCCAGGCTCCTCCGGCGAATACCGCCTGGCAGGTCTCGAAATGCTCGAACCGCAAACGTTCGATGGTTCGGGCTCGTTCGAGGTCGTCGAGCCCGGCCAGCCTGAGGATGGGTAGAGGCGTGGATGCCGAGGTTTGTTCGAGGACCGGCGGGGCCTCGGAGACGACCTCACCCAGTTCGGTCCCTCGATGGGTCCGGATCACGACGGTCTGGCCGCGAACCAGCGAGTCGGATGTTCCTTCGAACCGGCCCAGGGTTCGGGCCAGGCCATAACGAACGAGATAGGCGCATCCCATGAAAGGCTGGCTCCGGCCCGCTGAGGGTCAGGGTCGATCCATCGAACCTGGCAAAAATAAGGGGGGAGGAAAAATCTCTCCACCCGTCGATCGCAAGCCTGGTCCATTGACCAGTCTAGGAAGGGGTTGGGACCGACGCAAGCGGTTTCGGCCGAGGAAATTCGCAAGAGCTCGCGTTCACGCCACTTCGGTGTTTCTCTATAATTCGTCGTGACGAGCGGGATGGGGATGATTTTCCCTGGCGACAAGGATGCGGCACGATGGGCCGAGCACGTTGCACTCTGGAGGTTCGCGGGCTCGACTGCGCCGTCGAGGTGGCCGCGCTGCGGTCGGCCCTGGCTCCGGCTCCGGGGGTGGAGGCGCTTGGCTTTGATCTGATCCACGGAATCATGACGGTCGATTATGACCCGGATCTGACCGAGCCATCAGCCCTGATCCGGCGGATCAGCGCGCGGGCGGGCTTGTCGGCGGCCCTGGTGGGCTCGCCGCTGGTGGCCGGATCGTGGTGGTCGAGAAACGGCCGCTGGGCGTCGACGATTGCCTCGGGCTTGGCGCTGCTGGCGGGGGTTTTGATCCAGTGGCTGTTCGAGGCGGTCACGGCCTCGAAGGTCGCTTACGGTCTGGCGGTGGTCGCCGGCGGGCTCGACCTGGCGCCTCGGGCCTGGCGGAGCCTCCGGCAGTTCCGGCTCGATATTCACGTCCTGATGGGCGCGGCGGTCGTCGGAGCGATCGCGCTGGGGGAGTGGGACGAAGGGGCGACGGTGGCGTTCCTGTTCGGTTTGTCCGAAGGATTGGAGGCCTTGAGCGTTGATCGGGCCCGTCGAGCGGTCCGGGCCTTGCTCGAAGTCACTCCCGCCCTGGCCGAGCGAATGGCCGCCGACGGGACGTTCGCGACGGTTCCGGCGGCCGAGATTATTCGGGGCGATCGTGTCCGGGTTCGCTCGGGCGAGCGAGTTCCCGTCGACGGCTCGATCGTCAGCGGTCGGTCGAGTCTGGACCAGAAGGCGATCACGGGGGAGTCGGTCCCGGTGTTCCGAGAGGTGGGGGACGAGGTGTTCGCCGGCTCGGTCAACGGCGACGGAGCGCTGGAGGTCGAGGCGTCGGGGACGCTCGACGACTCGTTGATCGCGAAGGTCGCCGACCGGGTCCGCGAGGCCCAGGCGGCTCGCGCTCCGGTCGAGCGCACGGTCGAGCGATTCGCCGCGTGGTACACGCCGCTGGTGGTCGTGGTCTCGCTGATCGTGATGCTGGCGCCGCCGCTGTTTCGGCTGGCTACCGGAGCGCCGAGCGATGGCGCGCTCTGGTTCGGTCGAGGTCTGGTCGTCCTGGTGATCGCTTGTCCGTGCGCCCTGGTGATCGCCACGCCTGTCGCGCTGGCTTCGGCACTGGCGGCGGCGTCGAGGCGGGGGATCTTGCTCAAGGGAGGGCAGTTCCTCGAAGAGGTTGGCAGGCTCCGGGTTCTTGCGTTCGACAAGACCGGAACGCTCACCCTGGGGGAGCCCGACGTGGTCGAGGTGGTACCGACCGGCAACCGGCTCGACTCCGAGTTGCTCCAGATCGCCGCGGCGCTGGGGGATCAGGGCGGGCACGTCCTGGGTCGAGCGATCTCCCGTCATGCCAGGAGTTTACGGCTTGATGTGCCCGTGGCTGACGCCTACAGTGCCGTGCCTGGTCTGGGGGCGTCGGGGCGCGTGGGATCGGTCGAATACCACATTGGTAGTCACCGGTTCATCGATGCGTCGGGGCTCTGTCCGCCTGATTTTCACGATCGGCTGGGCGA
>JAJYCH010000294.1 GCA_021778575.1 Planctomycetota bacterium | reverse complement strand
TCGATCGTGGTGGGCGGTGCCCACACTACTGAGATCCGAGATCTGAGATCTGAGATCTGAGATCTGAGATCTGAGATCGGATCGCCGCTCAGTCCACCGGCCCGCTCGCCTGCCAGGCCCCCGCGCGGTGGCGGGGGCGGCCGGCCTGGCGGCGGAGGGCCTCGACGAAGTCGCGGATCGTCCGGACCTCGCCGGGGAACTCGGTGTAGTAGCAGCCGACGGCGTCGGGCTCGTGGCCGTCGCTGGAGCCGGTCGTGCCCATTGGGGTCGACTTCAGCAGGGCCTCGGCCTTCGCGCGGGTCTCGGGCGTGACGTTGTTGCTGACCAGCTCGATGGCGTCGAAGGCCGGGCCGTGCTGGGCGACGATCCCGGCGAAGTCCTGGTCCCAGCGGAACGGGTGCGCCGCGACGATCGCCGCGTCGTGCTCGCGGACGACCTTGAGCAGGTCGGCCAGCGCGACGCCGGGCCCGACCCGCGCGAGGTCGGGCAGGCCGTAGACGAGGAAGTGCCCCTCGCGGGCCGAGACCTCGGCGCCGGAGAGCACGACCAGACCGCCGGCCCCGGCGTTCAGGTCGGCCAGCTCGCCCGGCTCCCACTGGTAGTCGTGCTCGGTGATCACGACCGTGTCGAGTCCGGCGAGCCGGGCCCGCTCGACCAGGACGCGGGGCTCGATCGCGCTGTCGGGCGAGTGGCGGGAGGTGTGAACGTGATGGTCGATCTTCGCCATGATGCGGGGCCGCCCGTCGGGTGGTTCGATCGTGGATCTCGGAGGTCCCAGCCTAAAGCCGACGCCCCCGGCCTGTCGAGGCCAACCCTCGAAGGCGGCGGCCTTCGAAACGCTCGGCGGGGCGGGTCGCCGGAAGTCCGGCGGCCCGCCCCGCGGGGTGCTCATCGAAGGGTGCAAGTGTCGCTATCGGATCTTCAGATGTCGATGCCCAGGCGATAGCGGAGTTCCTCGAACTGGTCGCGGTAGGCGTCGTCGGTCGAGTGGAGGTGCTCGGCCTCGGAGATGAACTTGAGGGTGTCGTCGCGCTTCAGGCCGGCGTCGATCAGGACTTCCTCGAAGGGTTCGAGATCGTGGGCGTAGACGAAGAGGAGCTTGTGCTCATCGAACTGCACTTCCATCGGCCCGTGGGGGTTGAGGGCGGCCAGGCCGGTGCAGCCGTCGTTGAGCAGCAGCGACTCGTAGTCGTAGAGGGTGCTCTTGAGGATGACGGTGTCCATGTGCTCGCGGTAGAGGTCGGCGTGGGCGCCCGGCTCGCTCTCGTGGCTCGACTCCATGACGACGTCGACCTCTTCGCCCAGCGGGGTGAGCAGGTCCATCAGGACGTCGAAGAGCCGCTCCGAGGAGACCGACGCGGCCAGGACGGGCATCGTGTTGCCCGACTCGGGGTCGCGGTAGACGTCCCTGCGGTAGCCCTCGCGAGGGATCACTTCCAGGCCGTAGGAGGGGCGGACGGCGTCGGTCAACGAGAAGTTGCCGTAGCGTCCGACCTTCAGGTGCGCGTCGAGCTGGTCCTGGTTCAGGTCATCGAAGCTGGTACGGGGCATACGGGTTGTATTGGTACGCAACACCCGCTCCAGGAAGCGTTGGATAAAGCTCATTGGGAAAGGCACCCCCCTCCTACTTCGACCGACTGTCGGGATTGTTTCGAGGACCGCGTCCTCGGCCACCGCGCCTGACGACTCCGGGGAGGTTGGTCCCCGAACCTAGCCATCCCAGGGATTCGTCAGGCACCGCGCCCAAGGGAGTCGAAACCCACCCCGGGGACGGTTGCCTTTCCATTGGCACCGCTTCACTGCCGTTCCTCGTATATATACCACGTTTAGCGTTGAAAATCGGTCGAGGCGGAAAATCAGAGTGAAGCGAGTCCCGTGGATAAACCGATCCAAACACGACGCGATATGATCGATCCTTGACATCGAGACGGCCCGGTTCATGTTTCTTCACGGTTTTCTTCAAGAGCAAACCTGATGCCAGGACCGATTGCGCGGGTTTGATTGATGCGCTTCGGCGATACGGGTCAAGAACTTGAGTATTTTTTTCGGGTCGCCGATCGATTTCGATCGGCGTCGTCATTTCTGCAAAAAGACGACTCTGTTGTAACTCTCTCGAACGACCTCGCACAAGTCTGCCGGTTCTGAAATTCGCCTGGACGATTCGAGAAGACAACAACCCACCTCCTCTCTCCTGAGATTCTAGCCCGAGTTTTTGATTTTACGGACAAACCCTTCCCGTCGCCTCTGCTTCGGCCGCGCTGGTATACTGGGCGGCTCGAAGGTCTGGCGACAGATCTGGTCGCGGCAGGTCAGCCTCCCGAAGGGTTTACAGTCATGGTGATGGAACGGGTCGACGCTTATCTCGAGGCTCATCGGGCGACCTTCGAGGAGCAACTCAAGTCACTCTTGCGAATTCCCAGCATCTCGGCGCAGCCTGATCACGATCTTGACACCCGACGGGCCGCCGAGTTCCTGGTTGACGACCTCCACGCGATGGGGTTGGCCTCCGCCACCTTGATCGAGACCCAGGGACACCCGCTGGTCTACGCCGAGTCGCTCGACAAGCCCGGCCTGCCCACCGTCCTCATCTATGGACATTACGACGTCCAGCCTCCCGAGCCCCTCGAACCCTGGAATTCGCCGCCGTTCGAGCCGACCGTGGTGAACGGCAACATCATCGCCCGAGGCGCCACCGATGACAAGGGCCAGATGTTCACCCATCTGAAGGCGGCCGAGGCCTGGCTCAAGGCGGGCGGCGGATTTCCCGTGAACGTCAAGATCCTGATCGAAGGGGAAGAAGAAGTCGGCGGCGCGAATCTCGAAGCCTACGTCAAGGCGAACCGCGAAGCCCTGGCCTGCGACTACGCCGTCATCTCCGACACCAGCCAGTTCGCCCCGGGCATCCCGGCCATCACCTATGGTTTGAAGGGCCTGGCCTACTTCGAACTGATTGTGACGGCGGCGAAGTCCGACCTCCATTCGGGGATGTTCGGCGGGACCGTCGCCAACCCGCTCAATGCGCTGGCGTCGATCCTCGCGAGCCTGAAGGACGCCGATAACCGGATCACGATCGAAGGGTTTTACGACCCGGTCCGCCCGCTCGAAGCCTGGGAACGCGCCGAGTTCGCCAAGCTGCCGTTTTCCGAAGCGGATTTTCGAACCCAGACCGGCGTGCCGTCGCTCGAAGGTGAGGTCGGCTATACGACGCTCGAACGGCGCTGGGCTCGGCCGACCTGCGACGTCAACGGGATCTTTGGCGGCTATCAAGGCCCCGGCCCGAAGACCGTCTTACCGTGCAAGGCGGGAGCCAAGCTCAGCTTCCGGCTCGTCCCCGATCAAGACCCCCAGCAAGTCGCCGCCCAGTTTCAGGCGCACGTCGCGAAGGTGACGCCTCCCGGCGTGAAGGTCGAGGTGATCGTCCATCACGGAGCGCCGGCCGTCCTGGTCGGAGTCGACAGCCCAGGGGTCCGGGCCGCGAGCCGGGCGATCGAGGCCGGTTTCGGCGTCGCCCCGGTTTTCATGAGGGAAGGGGGGTCGATCCCGGTCGTCGGCCTGCTCAAGGAGAACCTGGGAGTCGATACCCTCCTGCTCGGCTGGGGTCAGAACGACGACAACCTCCACGGTCCCAACGAAAAGTTCTCGCTGGCCGACTTCCATAAAGGGATCAAGGCCAGCGCCCATCTTTTGGCCGAGCTGGCGGGTTGATGTGAGTTGTTCATCCTGATGATGCCTTATGATCGGGCCGGTTGAAATCGCTTGACGGAATCGTGGCTCGCTGTTCAGACTGGATTACCGTTCTGCCCGGCGATCGAGGACGATTAATTTGTTCTGTCGGGGCAGAACGGACAGGCCGATCCTAATCCTTATTTGCTGTCCCGTCAGGATCTTGTCATGAATCCCGAGAGCGCCCCTGCCGAGCCCCGGTCCTTGTCGGCGGCGGACCAGGTCGAGAGCAGCGGCGTCGATCCGGTTCTGGCCTTGGCCTTGCTCGCCAATCAAGGTCCGTTGTCTGAGGTTCTCGCGGCAGGGATTGCCGGCTGGGAGAAGTATGCCGACCAGGTGGGCGTCGGCGAGGTGCGAGCCCGGTTTCTCGCGCGTGAGATCCACGCGTTTGTCGATTATCTGTCGCTTTATTTTCGGACGGGCGACTCGACCTATAAGAATCTCTACATTGGCGAGAAGATCAAGCAACTTTACCATGGCGGTGAAACCCAGCCGGAGGCATTGGCCAGGGCGCGGACTCTCCTGGACTTCGACGAGAAAGCGTTCCTTGAGGGAATGGCCGGCCGGGTCGCTGGCGGGTCGCTCGAGCGGCTGAAGACGACGCTGGACGAGATCCGGGCGATTCTCCTGAGCGAGCCTACGACGACCCTTGATGTGCTTCTGATTGGCGACTGTCTTTACCTCGACATTCAGGGCTTTCTCCGTGTCGCGTGCCTGCAACATGGGATTGGCCTGAACTGTACTTACGCGGTCGTCAAGAACGGCGTGATCCTCCGGAACGAACTCAAGGAACTCGCCTCCAGGCCGTTCGACTTGATTTTTTATAGCCCCTTCAGCTACGAGTTTTCGCCCACTCTGAGCCAGCTCAATCGGTACCAGCAGTCCCTCGCGAGCCGCGAACGGATCCGGGGGATTGTTGACGAGGTGATGACCGACGTCGAGGCGACTCTCAACCTGCTTGCCTCGCGGTTTGAATGTCCGATCGTCGTTCACAACACGGTCAACGTCCGGAGACACGACAGCTCGTTCCGCGAGCTCGCCAAGAATTTTCTGACCCGTCGGGCTCGGGTTCAGGCCAGGAACCTGATCAACCCGAAACTGCTCGCGGCGCTCGAACAGCGGAACGCGATGACGTTCGAGCATCTCTTCCTGCTCGACGAGACGCCGCTCCTGAAGGGTCGGAGCGAGAATGAGCTGGGTCGGATGTTCTACAACTCCGAGATTCAGCATCCCGCGGTCCTTGGCGTCCTTCTGGCCGAGAATTACAGCCGGTTGCTCGCCGCGAGCGTCGGCCTGATGGGGCGGAAGGTGGTGGTCTGCGATCTCGACAACACGCTCTGGGCCGGCGAGATCGGCGAGGGGAAGGTTACGCATTACCTCGATCGTCAGAAGATCCTCAAGAGTTTGATGGACAAGGGGATCGTGCTGGCGATCAACTCGAAGAACGACCCGGCGAATGTCCACTTTGAAGGGGGCTTGCTCCAGCAACGCGACTTCGTCGACTCCCAGATCAACTGGGATTCGAAGGTCACGAACATGAAGCGGATCCGCGAGAATCTCAACCTGAAGTACAAGGATTACGTCTTCATCGACGACCGGGGCGACCAGCTCGAACTCGTCGGCTCGTCGCTGCCCGAGATCCGCGTGCTCGACGCGACGGCCGACGAAAGCTGGCGGCTTCTCGAAGCCTGGGCCTCGCTGCTTCCCGCTCAGAACGAAGGCGATCGGACCCAGCTCTACCACGAGCGGAAAGTACGCGAGGACTTCGTTTCCGAGATCGGCGAGGAAGACCAAGGGACTCTCTTCGCCAATCTCGAGATCAAGCTCACGCTTCGCAAGGCCGTCCGGAACGACCTTCAGCGAGTGACCGAGCTGATCAATCGGACCAATCAGTTCAACCTCGCCGGCAGCCGGACCAACTTCGGCGAGATCTCGAACTGGCAAGCCGACCCGGACTGGACCATCGTCGTCGCCGAGGCCAGCGACAAGTTTGGTCAGATGGGTCTGATCTGCTCGGCCGTGCTGCATCGGACCGAAGCCGCCATCGAGATCCCGATCTTCGTCCTGAGCTGCCGGGTCTTCGGCTACGGGATCGAGACCACGCTCCTCAACGCCGTCAAGCGGCTCGCCCGAAACGAGGTGGGAGAAACCCCGCTCGCCATCCGAGGGGTATACAAGGAAACCTCGCACAACGCTCCGTGCAAGGCGATGTACCCCGACAACGGGTTCACCTGGGAGGGAGCCGTCTGGATCTATCAAGGCGACGACTCCGTCATCAATCCCTCCTGGCTCGAAGTCAACGACTCGATCAGTCCCTCGGCCGGAAAACCCGTCGACCAGCGATAACGCGTTTGTTGTCCGGCGGGATCGACCCAACCTTGTCGAGACAGGCCCGGCGGCGTTGATGCCGATTCCGGTCGGCGCGCCCTTCGACCCCGGTTGAATGGTTGAATCGTGGCGGGATCATTTTCCCTTCAGATCGGATCTCCGCGATGATCTTCTTCGAGTTACTGAACCAGTTGAACGAGTCGAAAACGCTCGTCGACATCCGCCGCGACGATCTGAATGTGGATGATATCCGAGGGTTCATCCTGGGCACATCGGCCG
>JAJYCH010000293.1 GCA_021778575.1 Planctomycetota bacterium | reverse complement strand
GGAATCAGTGTAAATTCCGACGTGCTCATCATGGGCTCGGTCCCCGACGTGGGTACAATCCTGCGGATTCGTGATTGGGTGACGGCTGCTCATCCGGGTTCGGTCTATTCGACCGACGCGCTGGGAGAGGCCGAGCCTTCGTTCGCGGGAATTGCTCAGGCGAGTGGCGTGCTCGTCGCCGAGATCAGCCGACTCACTCCGACACATCTGATCTGGTTCCGCTCGGAGATCGTCCAGGAGATCAACTGGGGCGGAGAACCTCATAAAGATATTGTCATCAACGATCGGAGCGTTCAACTCCTGCCTCGAAAGTCGTTCGAGTCGTGGCGATCGTCGATTCTCGGTCGGTCCCAGCCGTGGGAGACCATTGATCTCGCCTCGGCCAGCGAGATCCGAACGTCGGTCATCGAGGCCATCCTGCGGACCAGCTTGCGAAGAGGGGCCAGGACCGAGATCGAACTGGTCCGCGTTCAGAAGGCGATCGCGGCTTCGAGCGAGGCGATCCTGATCGCTGACGAGAAGGGGCATCCGACCTTCGTGAACCAGGCGTTCGTGGATCTTTGCCAGATCGATCTCGACGACCTACCAAGGCGCTCGGTCTCGGCGCCGGTGGTGGATCATCGGATCAGGAACGAGATTCTTGAGGCCACGCTGGTCCGGGGCGGTTCCTGGCATGGTGAGATCGAGGTCAGACGCCTCGGTGAACCGGAGATCACGCCCGTCGATCTGAAGATCGACCCGGTTCTGAATGAGATGGGTATGGTCATCGGCTTCATTGCGATTCATTTTGATCTGACCGAGAAAAATCGAGCGCGAAAGCTCCTGGAGGAGCATGCTCGACGACTGGAAAAGGCCCGGATCGAGGTCGAACAGCAGGCGTTGATGCTCAAGGACGCCAAGGCCCGAGCTGAATCGGCCAACCGCGCCAAGACCGACTTCCTGGCAAATATGTGCCACGAGATCCGGACTCCGATGAACGGTGTGATCGGGCTCAGCGAACTGCTGCTCGACAGCCCGCTCAATGAGTCACAAGTGAAATACGTGAGGACGATCCGCGCGAGCGGCGACGCCTTGATGACGGTGATCAACGATATTCTCGACCTCTCCAAGATCGAGGCGGGGAAGATGACAATCGTTCCGGCGGAGCTCGACCTCCGATCGATGCTCTACGAGTTAAGCGACCTGCTTGAGCCCAAGGCTCGTCAGAAGGGAGTGAAACTCTCGGTCGAGGTCGCCGCCGATCTTCCCAGCGATTTACTGGGCGACTCGATCAGAATCCGCCAGATCCTGACCAACCTGGCCGGCAACGCCATCAAATTTACCGACCAGGGAGAGGTCAAGATCCGTGGCGATCTTGTCCACGACGGACCGACCGAAGCCCGGATCAAAATCGAGGTGGAAGATACGGGAATCGGAATTCCCGAGTCGTTCCGAACCTCGATCTTCGAGAGTTTCACACAAGGCGAGGATGGTAACATCCGCGCCTCGGCCGGCACCGGCCTGGGGCTGGCGATCTGTCGGAAGCTGGTCGATCTGATGGAAGGAGAGATCGACTTCAAAAGTAAGGTGGGGAAGGGGAGTCGATTCTGGGTGATTCTTACCCTGAAACACTCCGAGGGAAGCACGACGGTTCCCGAAAACCCGACCGCGCCTGTCGCACCGCCCCAAATTCAGCAGACTCAGGCTCTCCGCATTCTTGTGGCCGAAGATAACGCCGTCAATCAACTGGTCGCCCGAGGATTGATCAGCCGGATCGGCCATGAAGTGACTGTCGTCTCGAATGGCCAGGAGGCCGTCGACCTGGTCGCTCGCGAGAAATTCGACCTGATCCTGATGGATGTTCAGATGCCGATCATGGACGGGTTCGGCGCGACGGCCGAGATCCGTCGCCAGGAAGCGTTGATCGGCCGACGGACCCCGATCGTGGCCTTGACCGCCTACGCTTTACGCGAAGACTGCCAGCGCTGTCTCGACGCCGGAATGGACGACTACCTGTCCAAACCGATCTCGCCCGTCGCGCTCCGCGAGATGCTCGATCGCTTTCGACCGCCAACGCCCTGAAAAATTGTCGCGGCCTCGATCAGAACGGGCGCAAGAAAATGGCCCGGACGAAGTCAATCGCCCGGGCCTGTTCCAGAATTCATCGGGCTCTCGATCAAACCGCGATATGCCCGTGCGGCAAGATATAGCCGAGTTCAATCAGCTTCGTGATGATCACGCCGACGCATTCGTCGACCGATTGCTTGCTCGTGTCGAGAGTGACTTCGGGGTTGATCGGAGCCTCGTAGGGATCATCGACCCCGGTGAAGCCCATTCCCTTGCCTTCGGCCACGGCGTTCCGGGCCTTGGCGTAGAGCCCCTTGACGTCGCGGGACTCGCAAACCTCGATCGGGGTATCGCAGTAGATCTCGACGAAGTTCCCCTTCGACGACTTCCGGGCATTCTCGCGAGGAGCGCGATACGGGCTGATAACCGAACAGAGGGTCGTCCCGCCGTGCTGCGCAACCAGGCCGGCCACGTAACCGACACGGTTGATGTTGGCGTCGCGGTCTTCCTTGCTAAAGCCAAGCCCCTTCGAGAGATGCGTCCGGATCTCGTCGCCGTCAAGCGAGGAGACATTCCGGCCGTACTCGGCCAGTCGCTCGACCAGCGCGTTCGCCACCGTGCTCTTGCCCGACCCGGAGAGGCCCGTGAACCAGATGGTCAAGCCCTGGCGAAACTTCGGCGGGCTCGTCTCGTTCAGAATCGCGGCAACCGCAGGGCGGCTGAACCACTCGGGAAGGGGAATCCCCTTGGCCAGGTAGTCGTCCCGGACCTGCGTCCCGGAAATATCGGCGGTCTTGACTCCCTTGGGCACTTCGTCGACCGGGCTGTAAGTCTCTGTCTCGGGAAGGTAGACCATCAGCTTGAAGTCGACCATGCCCATGCCGATCTCGTCCTTATGCGCGGCCATGGCCTCCTGCGCGGCATAAGGGGGATAAAACGGCTTGCCGTTGCTGTCGTTGCCCGGTCCGGCGTGGTCGCGCCCGACGATGAAGTCGGTGCAACCGTAATTCCGGCGAATAATCGCGTGGAGCAAGACCTCGCGAGGCCCCGCCATCCGCATCGCCAGCGGCAGAAGACTCAGGACGACCGAGGTGGGCTCGTAGTAATTGTCGACGAGCGCCCGATAGCAGCGAACCCTCGTGTAGTGGTCGACGTCGCCCGGCTTGGTCACGCCGACGACCGGATGAATCAGCAGACCACCGCCGATCTGCTCGGCCGCTCGCTTGGTCAGTTCTTCGTGAGCCCGGTGGAGCGGGTTGCGCGTCTGGAACGCGACGACCTTCGTCCAGCCCATCGCCTGGAAGTGGTCGCGAAGCTCCTTGGGAGTCCGCCGAAGCTCGACGAAATCGTAGTGCGGTGGGACCCGGATCACTTCGAGCTTGCCGCTCGCGTAGTGCGTCGCGTTCAGGCGGTTCAGGTAAGCAACGGCCGGATGCTTGGCATCGGTCGTGCCGTAAGCCCCTTGAGCTTCCACCGCTTTATCGAACGGATAAAGCTCCTCGATGTGCAGAAAGGCCAGGAGGTTGCCGTAAACGTCACGCAGGGCCAAGGTTTTGCCGACCTCGATCCCCGGTCCCGGAGTCACCGGCAGGTTCACCGGCAGGGGCCAGAGGGTGCCATCGGCCAGCCGACTTTCCGCGACGACCCGGTCGTAATCGGCCTTGCCCAGGAACCCCGTCAGCGGCGAGAAACCGCCCACGGCCAGAAGTTCAAGGTCACAAAGCCCGCGCTCGTCGAGAGTCAGGCTGGTGTGGTCCTTGGCGGTGGCTTTCATCTCGGCAGCCCGGGCGTCTCCGACCACCAGGTCCACCAGCGTACCCCCGTAAGGGGTGTTCAATCCGGCTCCGGCCGGTGCAGTCGTCGCGGAAATGGTTCGCTCTCCTCGGGAAAGGGGAATGTTCAGTCAATCAGAGGGTTTGGTGATCAATCTTATCAGGAATCATGAACCTGGCTAGTCAATTGTTGAATACAGCCTTGACGGATTCACGATCAAATGAACCACTCATGAGGCGCGGTCCGCTGACAGAGGTCGGCGATCGAGGTTTGATCGAGCACGGCGCGTTCCGCCAGTCGGATGTGTTCCCAGACCGCCGCGAGGACCTGCGCCGCGGGCTCGTGCGATTCTCGGGGAGGCTCACCGGGGCCGTCGATCGCGATCAAAACCTCGCCCAGCGAGATCTGGCTCGAAGGTCGAGCCAGCCTGTAACCTCCCGAAGCCCCTCGGGTACTGTGCACGAGCCCTGCCCCCTTGAGCTGCAAGAGGATCTGGACCAGGTAACGTTCGGGAATCCCGTTGGCTTCGGCGATCTCGCGAATCCGGACGGGCGAATCATCAGACCGAGGCCGAGCCAGCGCCAGGATCGCCAGACAGGCGTACTCTGCCTTCGCGGAGATCTTCATGCGCTCCTCGGAGCCTCCATCAAACAAAAATCCAAAACGAACCCACCGCTCAAATCCACCAGGCTCGGATGGACGCAAGGATCTCAGCGCTTCCCCGACGAGACCGGCACGCCGACCGTCAATCTCTACCAATATTATCGACTTATGAGGGCTTCGGCAATTCGATTTCTCTCGGGAACCGCAAACGCACTCGTCTCCGCTTCAATTTATCCCACCAAACTGGTCAGAACTTCTTTGAGCACGAATTGACTTCCCAGCCACCAAATGTTCATGAAAAACCAAGCGCACCGGGTGAGCAGCGACGTCGAACCGTTTACCTTCCCGTGTTTCCGGCCATTCGTGGAGCCCCACCATGCATTCGTGGTGGGGCTCGACGACATCGCACGAATCCTGGCAACTCCGCTTCAGGAAAGCCCGGCCGTTCAAAGCTGACTGCTGTCGAGCGAATGCAAGCCGCATTCGGTCTTGGCCTGACCGGCCCAGCGGCCGGCTCGTTCGTCGTCGCCGTGGTTGACCGCCCTGGTGCAGGGCCAGCAACCGATCGAGGGATAACCCTGGTCGTGCAGCGGATTATAGGGAACCTCGTTGGTCACGACGAACGCCCAGACGTCTCGTTTGGTCCACTTGAGCAGTGGGTTGATCTTCACCAGACCGAACTTCGCGTCCCAACCAACGACATCCGCACGAGCCCGATGGCTCGACTGGTCGGCCCGGATCGCCGAGATCCAGGCGTCATATCCCTCCACCGCCGCGTTCAATGGGTTGATCTTGCGGTCTCGGCAGCAGCGGTCGGGGTCGGTGCCGTAAATCGGTCCACCGTTGTCCGCTTCGTATTCGGCCACGGTCTGGCGAGCCCGGACGTACTCGACCTCGATCCCGTAGCGCTGGGCGATCCGGTCGCGCAGCTCCAGGGTCTCGGCGAACTGGTAGCCGGTGTCGAGATTGAAGACCCGGACGCTCCGGTCGATCTCGGCGAGCATGTGAATGATCGTACAGCCTTCGGGACCAAACGCCGTGGCCATCGTCAGCTTCGACCCGTAGGTCTCCACCGCCCAGCGGAGGATCTCCTGAGGCTTCGCATCGGCCAGAAGTCGGTTCGCCCGTGCCAGATCAATCGCCGGAATGAGCTCGGTCGCCATGAGTCCATCGTCCCTTATGTCAAGTGGGGACTTGATTCTCGCAAATCATCAGCTTCCAGGTCAACATTCCGGAAGCTCACCAGAATCATACTGCGCTGTCCAGCCCTTCCGATTGATTTTCGGAGTCTTGCCGCGGAAGTTCACCGCCGGGACAGGCTTGTTACCGAGGTTCTTGGTGAGAACCAAGTCTGGATTCAGCGGACCGCCGGCGGGTTGGTCTTGGGTTCGTTTTTTGCCGGGGCGACCCGAGGGAACAGATACATCGTGACCGGCGTCCCTCGAGGGGGAACTCGTTCGGGGTTGGCCAGGTAGCCTCGGTCCTGGTCGTTGGCCGAGCTTCGATAGGGGAGGTCGAGGATCGAGGCGGGAAAGTTGGCAACGGTGATCAGGTCGCCATCATCGGCGGCGAAGATTTTCTTCTTGGTTCTGGGGTCCTCGAACAGCTCGCTCCCGGCGAAGACCCAGTCGCGAGTGAGCGGCTTGCCCGTCGAGGCGTCTTTCACCCAGTCGCGAGCGTCGGCCTTTTTCCACTTGCCGGCCTGTTCCCACTCGACCTCGATGGCGATCGGCGTTCCGTCGGGAGGCTCGAACTTAGGATCAAACCGGACCGGATGACCGACCTCGGCACCGGTCAGGATCAAGCCGACCTGGATCAGCATCGGCGGAGCCTCGGTCGCGAGGACCGACTCGTGTTCCTTCGAGTTCTTCTTGCAGAGGAAGTGTTCCAGGGTGCCATCCTGAAGGGCGACCCGGGCGCGGATCACCAGCCGCTTCCCCTTGGGGTCGAACCA
>JAJYCH010000292.1 GCA_021778575.1 Planctomycetota bacterium | reverse complement strand
TTGCCTCGCCCGAGTTTCGCGAGGAGGGCAAGAAAGCGCTCGTGCTCCGGCTCAAGTTGAAGAACCTCTCGAACGACGCGGTCTTTGCCCCGCTCGACCCGGCGTACCTCCGCGAAGGGGGGGAGAAGCGGGTCGACACCTTCGTCACGACGGCTGATGGCGAGATCGTCTACCCCTATCGCCTGGCGATGGAAAGTGAGTGGTCGATCGTCGGTCAAGACCTGAAAGAACTTCGTCCGGGAGAGTCAAAGATCGTGGCCATCGCGACGGCTGCCGACGCACCTCCCGACGAAGCGGGTCCGTTCACCTGGCGAATCCGGCTCCGGACCGGGATCGACCGGACCGACCTCATTGGCCTGGTCTGGCCGGCTCCCAGAGACGAGTCGACACCCGTGGGGCCGACCAGGAGCGAGAAATAACGACTTATTTCTTCATGGTCTCGCGTGCTTCGCGCGTCCTCAGCCGGGCTGAGAATCCCGCTGCCCAGGTCGTCCAGTCGTCCAGCGACTCGGGTTCGGACCCCGCGAACTTGGCGCGGTCGGCGAGGATCAAGAACGTGATCAGGCGGCCGAAATCGTCGGGATCAAGGCGCTCGATCAAGCTCCGATCGTTGCCGATCTCCTCGGTTGTCTTGGATCTCCAGCTCGGTCCGAACGCCTGGAACAAGGCGTTCCGAATCTGATTCGACGTCGCGATCAACTGTTCACGAGGTGATGGGTCCCCCTGGCTCGACTCGACAAGCGGGGACGATTCCTCCCGAGGTTTCCGTCGCTTGCCTCGGCGGACTCTCAGCCCGAGGCCGACGACCAGGAGGACCAGTAACGTGACGGGAATCGTCCCGCCGAAGGAGTTCGGATGGATCGGCCAGGGTTCGGGGCCGAGATTGGGACGCGGTGGAACGAGCGCCCCGGCGGTCGAGGTGTCGGCCGGCTCCTGAGTTTTGGTCATGGGCCGCCTCGTCGACGAGCCCGTCGGGTGAAGAATCGGATCAGGGGGGCGAGCGGATCTTCGACGGTCGAAAGGTCGAGACCCGTGACGCCGCACGTGCCGCACCAGCGACGGAACTCGGCCGAACGGGTACGAGCCGCCTCGGCGTAAGCGTCGCGCAGTCGCTTTGAGCCGAGATCGACCGTCCGCCTCGTTCCGAGTTCGGCGTCGATGAGATCGACGAGTCCCGACCTGGGGAGTGCCTCTTCGCGGGGTTCAATCAAACGGACGGCGATGACGTCGTGGCGGCGGGCCACGGTCTTCCAGAGTGGCGCCGGCTCCGGGGTCAAGAAGTCGCTCAGGACGATCACCAGCGCCCGCCTCCGCGACCGCGCGAGCCCCTTCAGGCCAACCGAAAGATCGGTCTTGCGCGATTTGGACGGAGTGGCGACCAGCGAGCGGACCAGTCTGGCCAGTTGTTTCGGGCCGCCGTTGGGGGCAAGCTCGGCCTCGACTCGATCACTGACCAGCGCCAATCCGGCTCGATCGCCGGCCTGGATCGCCGCCGTGGCCAGAAGCGCGGCCGACTGCACCGCTCGATCGGCCTTGGTCCGCCCTTCGGGGCCGAAACGAAGGCTCGCCGAGACGTCGACGATCAGCCAGACGGTCAGCGCTCGCTCCTCGGCGAACCGACGGACGTAGGGCCGACCCTGCCGGGCCGTGACGTTCCAGTCCATATGCCGGACGTCGTCCCCCGGCTCATACGGACGCAGTTCGGCGAAGGCCAGCCCCGATCCGGGCCGAGCCCCCACGTAAGCCCCGGCGAGGTCGGCCACCGCCCCCCGGCGAACCCGGAACCGGAGCCGGCGCGCCTTGCGGATGATCAGCGCCGCGTCGACCTTCGCCAGGTCGGGCGGGATGATCTCGGTGCGTCGGAACGGCCAGACCGAGAAGAATCGCATGATTCACTACCGATGGATAATCCGTGAGACCTCGACACGCCCCGGGGTGATTGTCACCCGTCGACCATCAGCCGTTCGCGGTTCTTGACGGCAGTCGCCTTCGAGCGGCTGGCCGGTTCGAGCGTCCAGCGAATCCGGACCTCCCATCGCCCCGATTCGTCGGCCTTGACGACCCAGCGCGGCACGACGGCCGAACTCTGGTAGACCCCCTCGAAACCCCCTTCGCTCTGACTCACCGTCTCGATCGGGAAGCACCAGAGAGCCGATTCTTGAGACCAGCGCAGTCCGACGGCAAGGTCGAGCCATTCATCGGTCAGCGAAACCCCGTCGGCCGCGTCCAGGTCGACCCGCGAGTCAAGCAGGCCAAGCCTGCGCCCCTGGCTGTCGGAATAGTAGCGATCATCGGCGTGCCCGGCCATCGCCGCCAGATTGATCTCGACCGCGAAATGGAGCGGGACGCCGACCGGAAGCTCTTCGAGAACGTAAAGAACGTCCAGCGTGCCGCTGTCCGCTTCGACGGTGACTGTCTTACGCAATCGGATCGGGTGGCCGTCCGCCAGGCCCGGTCGTTCCATCACCAGGGCGACGCTATCCGGACCACGCTGGAGCTTCGAGAGATAGGTCCCACTCACGAAGTCGCCGCGCTCGACCTCGCGACAGGTCTTGAGGTCGTCGAGAGTCGCGTCGAGCGGGAGAAAGTGGTCGACCAGCGCTTTTCGGGGGTGCCGGTCGTAGACGAGCAGGTGATCCAGCCCCTCCTGCTTGAGCACGACCTTCGTGAGGATGCTTGGCGGTCCATCGTAAGCGTCGGACCGGGTCGAGCAGGCGGCGGCGATGGCCGCGTGATAGGCTTCGGGCCGACGGTCGAGCGTGGCCAGAATGTTGATCGCCGGCTTCCGGACGTCAAGTTCGTAAAGGTGACCGCCGTGCGCGGGGCGAATGAAGGCGATCAACCGGTCGTTTTCGAGCCGGACTTCCTGGCGGGCGTCGAGATTGAAGTCGCCCGCCTCGATCGCGACTCGCGGGCCGTTCAGCCCCTCCGACTCGTCGAGAGCGTCGTCGGCTCCGATCAAGAGCCGATAGATCGCGTTCCGGAGATGCGGCAAGTAGAGTCCGCCGAAGGCCCCATGCCAGTAGGCGCAGTTGCACTGGGCCCGATAGAGCTGGTCGCGGGCGATTCCAAGATAATCGGGGTCGGCCTGATCGGACTTGCTCAAGGCGTCGAGCCGATCGGACAGCCCGATCATCCGGGCGTACATCTCGTCGCTTTCGGGATACTTCGCCTTGAAGTTCCGCCACGAACCGCCCGCTCTGATGAACGGACGGAGCCGATGCGCGACCGGCTCGTGCGCTGTTTGCTGGATCGCGGCCTGATACTCGACGATCCGATCCGAGGGAAGCACCCACTCGGTCATCTCGCGATACGACGAGTCGGGCAGATAGACCTTGCCCACCGGCAGGGTCGAGTCGACGGCCCGGGCGAATGTCGTCGGTTCGAGCCAGTCCTGATTCGCGACGATCATATCGCAGAAATGGCGGAGCCAGCCATTGGTGTAGACAGTCTGATGTGTCTCGGGCCAGCTTCCGAACTTCTCGCCGTCGTCGGCAAAGACGAGGACCGAGCCGGGTTGCTGGTTGGCGATTTCGCGGAGATATTCGTAGGTGGCGTGCGGCTCCTGAAACGGAATCTGATAGCGGAGCCGCTCGGAGATCGGGAAAACCTTGAGGAGTCGCCCCTCTTCCTCGGTGAGGAAGTAGCCACGCATCGCCGACTCGGGAACTCCGGTCCGCTGAAAGTGGAAGTCGTCAAGGACCGTGTATTCGATCCCGGCTTCGACCAGGGCGGCCACCAGATGCTGCTCCCAGACCCGTTCGGCGATCCAGCAACCGCGCGGATGCACGCCCAGATGCTCGGCGATATAGCCCGAGTATTCGCGGATCTGGCCGACCCGGTCGCGATGCGGGATCATGGTCAGGATCGGCTCGAAGAAGCCGCCGCCGAGGATCTCGACCCGACCGGTCTCGGCCATCGCCCGGACCCTTGCCACGTAGTCGGGCTGGTTCTCGACGAGCCATTCCAGCAGGGGACCGGAGATGTGGAGCACGAACGGGATGGTCGGATAATCGGCCATCACATCGAGGAACGGCAGGTAGCTTTCCCGGTAGCTCGCCGCGAAGACGCCGTCGAAGTTGCCGACCGGCTGGTGGTTGTGCAAGGCCAGGATCAGTCGGACGCCAGGCATGGACGCTGTCCTTCGAGGGCGATCAAAATCAGGTTAGGGGAGGTCGCCGGCGTTCGGTCACGAATGGTCACGCCAGGCATCGGCGGCGTCGAGGAGTACCGAAAGCGGCAATTCGAAGCCCGGCAGAAGTGGCGTTTGATAGGTCTCGCCTTCCGGGACGATCATTTCGACCGGACCGTCGGGAGTCGAGCGATGGATCGTCATGGTCCGACGAAACCGGTCGATGATCCAGTATTCAACGACACCAATTTCGAGATACTCACCGCGTTTGGCCACATAATCCCGCGTCCAGTTCCGCTTCCCCGCCGAAACGAATTCGACTGCGATCGTCGGCGGTTCTTCCTTCGGGTTCGGCAATCTTCCCAGACCCGCCCAGATGACCCGATCGGCCCGCCGTCGACTCGATCCGGTATGGACGTATCGTTCCTGAAGTGTCAGATCAAGAGCTGATCCAAGTGGATGCGTTTTCTTATACATATAGAGCATGCCGCCCAGATTCTCGTTCGGGCTCGACTCCATCTCCAGCGGGATCGGTGTCACGACGAGAACTCCGTGAATCAACTCATAGCGGTAACAATCGTCGTATTCTTCGATCGCGTCGAATTCCTCGGCGCTCATCAGCAGGCCGGCGGAGTCGGGGCCGATCGCAGGCAGATCAATTGCTGTCGCCATTGACGATTCTCCCAGGAGATTCGAGCCGCTTCAGGCGTCGCGGAGGAACCGGGCCGCGTCTTCGGGGGGCATCGGATTGATGTAAAAGCCGGAACCCCATTCGAATCCGGCCACCTTGGTCAGGCGGGGGATGATCTCGATGTGCCAGTGATAGTGCGGTAGTTCTTGATGGTCGAACGGGGCGGTGTGGATGATGTAGTTATACGGCGGGCTATCGAGGGCTGTTTCGAGCTTCGACAGCACCGTCTTGAGCGTCACGCCGAGATCCTCGACGGCCGGCTTGGGAATGTTCTCGTAGTGGCTGGAGTGGGTCTTGGGCAAGATCCAGGTCTCGAACGGAAACCGCGCGGCGTAGGGGCAAAAGGCCGTGAAGTAGTCGGTATCGAGGACAATTCGCGACTCGGTCGCCAGCTCTTGCTGGATGATGTCGCAATAGATACACCGGCCTCGATAATTGTAGAACTCCAGACCGCCGGTCATCTCCTCCCAGACCGAGATCGGCACGATCGGCGTGACGATGAGCTGGCTGTGGGTGTGTTCGAGGCTGGCTCCGGCGGCCGAACCGACGTTCTTGAAGAGCATCCCGTGGACCAGGCGGTTGTCCTTCTTGAGGTCGACCAGCCGGTCGCGGTAGACCCAGAGGATTTCCTGGATGTTGTGGTCGGTCAGCTCGGCCATGCTGACATGATGTCTGGGGCTCTCGATGATGACCTCGTGAGCGCCGACGCCGACCATCTTGTCGTAGATCCCCTCGCCCCGCTTGTTCAGGCTGCCTTCGATCTTGAGGGCGGGGAACTTGTTCGGGACCACCCGGACCCGCCAGCCCGGTCCGTTGGGCCGGGCTCCTCGGTCGCGATAGGCGATGATCTCGGGCGGGGTTTTCTCTTCGTTCCCTTCGCAGAACGGGCACGCCCCCGTGTCGACGAGCGCCTGGTCCTGATGCTTGAAGTCGTGGGGTCGCTTGGCCCGTTCCAGTGCGATGATCACCCAGCGGCCGACGATCGGGTCTTTGCGAAGTTCCGGCATGGCGAATTCCTTCGAGGCGAGCGAGAGCGCTCGTCCACCGAAGGTATCATAATTGCCCGTCGCGACACACGAGGTCGGCGGATTTGCCCGGCGAGGAATCTCTTCCGCCGTCAACGCCGAGAGCCCGCCCCCAGAAACGGGACGGGCTCAAGGTAGCGAACCGACAAACCCGGTCGCTCAGTTCGAGAGGGCTTCCTCGCGGATCTCGCTGGTCGCGGCGTCGATTGATTGCAGTTTCCGGATCGCCTCGGCGTAGCCTTCGCTGACCTGGTCGGCGTCCCAGTCGACCATCCGGCCGGGGAACTCGCGGAACTTGGCCCAGCGATTGAGGTACTTCAGCAGTCCCACCTCGTGGCGCTCCTCCTGCTCTCGGGTCCAGGCAAACAGGGCTCGACCCGACTTCGGGGCTCGCTGATCGAGAGGCTCGGAACCCGGCGCCGGCGCGAAAGACGGCTCGACCGCGACGGTTTCGGTCTCCGGCGCTCGTGCGGCTTCCTGGACTCCGGAATAGCTCGGGACTCCGTCGCGGTAGAGGTAACGACCGATCCCGAACTTGACCGCCGCGCGTTTGAAGGCGTCGGAGAAACCGCTCTTGTCGTCGTC
>JAJYCH010000291.1 GCA_021778575.1 Planctomycetota bacterium | reverse complement strand
CAGAACCTCCTGCTCCATCAACCGGCAATTCGCGCAGTTGACGCCCGTGAAGTCGATCAGAACCGGCTTCCCTTCGGCTTTCGCTTTTTCGAGCGCCGCCTCAAAGCTCATCCCCCAGGCGACGCCGTGAAACGCTGTCTGTTCCCGCTCGGCTTGCTTCGGATCAGTCGAGAGCGCGCCTTTGGCCAGGCTCGGGCCTTCGCCGCCTCCGACGGGTGCTCGCAAATCGCCGGCATCAGCGGGCAGAAGGCCGACGACCAGATACCAGACCTTGCTCTGCGGCGGTCGGCCAAACAGGGCAGGGGCCAGGAACAGGGCGAGCGCCAGGAACGCCCAGCCGAAGACGATCCGGCCGGGGCCGACCTTCACCTCTTCGTAATCGTGATCGGTCCGGAACAGGCCGAGGAGATAGATCCCGCAAATCAAAGCCATCACCACCCAGATCGTCAGCACGGTGTAAGCGTTGAACCAGGCTTCGGACGGCACGACAAAAATGCACTCGGCCGTGTTGATGAACTTGAACGCCGCGCCAATTTCGATCAGGCCGCCGACGACCTTGACGGTGTTCATCCAGTCGCCACTTTTGGGCATCTTCTGCAACAGACCGGGCGACAGTGCGAGCAAGAAGAACGGCAGGGCGACGACGGAGGCGAACGTCGCCAGGCCAAGGATCGGGTAGAGGTAAGAACCGTTGGCCGCCATCACCAGCAGACCGCCGACGACCGGGAACGTGCAGGTGAACGAGGTGATCGTCAACGTCAGGGCCATGAACATCACGCCGATGATCCCACCCTTGCTCTCCCCCTGCGCCGAGGCGTTGAGCAAGAAGTTGGGCAGGCGGATCTCGAAGAGGCCGAGCAGGCTCAGGCCGAAGACCAGGAACAACCCGGCAATTCCGAAGTTCAGCCACGGGTTATTGGCCAGCTTCGAGAGTGACGCCGCGCCGAAGAAGATCGAGAACAAGAATCCGATCGCCATGAACGTCAGGATGATCGACAGGCAGTAAGCGATGGCCAGGCCGGTCGGCGAACCTTGCTTCCTCTGACCTTGCTTGATGAAGAAGTTGACCGTCACCGGGATCATCGGCCAGACGCACGGCATCGCCAGGGCGAACAGCCCACCCGCCGCGCAGAAGAGGAGGAACGGGATGATCCCCTCCTTGAGCTTGCTGTTCACATCGCTCGACGCCGAAGCGTCACCCGTCGAGACGGCTGGCTTCTCGTCGCTCTTTGCCGCCGGAGCGGCGCCAGGGAGAACTGTGAACTCGGCGGCGGGCAAGGTCCACTGGCCCGGGAAGCTGCAATTCTGGTCGGTGCAGGTCATGAAGGTGATCTGGACCTGAACCGACTTCTTGCCGGGCTGAGCGTCCTTGGGAACTTCGAGCGACCGGCTCCAGGTGACTTCGCCTTCGTAGAATTCGAGAAACTCGATGGTTGGAAAGGCGGGTTCCTTCTTCTTGACCGGCGCGCGATCGGGCGTCCATTCCCCTTTGGGGACCAGGCCGTCGGGGTTGAAGAGGTCGAAGTTGGTCAACTTCGGTCCGTCGTCGGGTTGCGTGGGCGAATACTTGTAGATGTGGGCCGGAGTATCGACGGTCGCGGTCACCTTCAGCGTCACGGTGTCGCCGGGTTTGGCTTCGGCAGGCGTGATCTCGGTCTTGAACTTCGTATCCTTGGGCTTCGCCGCCGCTCGGCTGTCCGGCTTCTTCGGTTTCGGCCCGGTGGGTGAGATGGGTGCCTGCTGAGGCAGGATCGCCAGAGAAGCCACCGCGATGGCTTCGTTTTGGAAATTCAGAAGCTTCGAGGGCGAGGTGATCGTCAGCTCGGCGTCGGGCAAGGTCCACTGGCCTGGGAAGCTACAATTCTCGTCCGAGCAAAGCATGTAACCGATCTGGCATTTGAGCGTTTTCTTGCCCGGTTTGGCATCGAGGGGAACCTTGAGCTTGATGCTCCAGGTCACCTCGTCCTCGTGATATTCGAGGAAGGGCAGATTCGGAAAGGCCGGCTCTTTCTTCTGGGTTGGAGCGACCGAGGGGGACCAGTCCCCCTCGATCTTCAAGGCGGCCGGGTCGAAGAAGTCGAATTCGGTGTATTTCGGTCCGTTATCGATCGGCTTCTTCGAATATTTGTAGATGTGCCAGTTCTCGTCGATCTTGGCCGTGACCTGGTAGGTCACGGTGTCGCCTGGTTTGGCTTCGGCGGGAGTTACCGTGGTGGTGAAGGTGGCTTCCTTGGGGCGGGCCGCGGGCCGGCTGTCTTTCTTGACGGGTTTGGCGTCGGCGGCCGGCGATTGGCCGGGAACCGAGCCCATCACCATGATCCCCAGGAGAGCCACCCAGGCCAGGCTCGCGGAGCGTCGGCCAATCGGGAAGTCACGCATCACGGCAGTATCCTTATCGGAGAGGTCATCCCCACGCGTCGGGTTCTCGACGCGCATCGATTGACTCATCGTAAGGCCAAATCACGTCGCGGACAAGCCGATGCGCGGCCCTCGTCGCCAACTCAGACCGGGGACGGTTTGACCCCTCGGACGATTGCTCGCCAGCATTCGAGGGTCAAGCCGTCGTCGAGTCGAGGGATCGCTCGAAAACCTCGGGCCGTCGGCGCGGCCAGAATTCGCTGACGAACCTCGGCCTTGGGAGCGAGTGGGGTCCCTCGGTCGAACCACTCGTCAAAGTCGAGTGAGAACGACTCTTCCCAGAAGCGGATCTCCACCAGACCCGAGGCGGCCATGAGGTCGACGATTGCTCCCGCCGACAGGTTCCGGGTGTGCGTCCGGTCGCGAAGTTGTTCCACGGCCTGATGTTCGGCGGCAAGCACCGGGTCGGCGTCGGTCAGGTGGTCGGACAAGACCACGAGCCCGCCGGGACGGACCAGTTCGACCTGGCGAGCGAGAAAGGACCGGGGATCGACCACGTGGTGAAGCACGTACCGGGAGATCGTCGCGTCGAAGGATTCGGCCGGTGGCGGGTCGAAGAGAGATTGTCGGACAAAGCGAGCCCGATCGCCGTAATTCACGCAGCGGGAACGAGCTCGGGCAATCATTTCCTCGGAGAGGTCGATCCCGACGACCCGGTGCCCCGCTTCGAGCAAGACCCGGCTGACCAGCCCCGGCCCACATCCCGCGTCCAGGATCAGAGAGTCGGGTGGCAGGTCGGCCAGGGCGACCAGGTTCGCGAGCGCTGCGGGATCGGTCTGGACGGGGGCCTTCTCGAACCGGGCGGCCTGCCCGTTGAAAGCCGAAGCAAGTTCTCGATCATGATGGGATTTCAGTGGTTCGGTCATTATTTGGACACTCGATGAATGTTGTCGGGTTCGTGGCGCAGACCGATGATCGCGGCGTCCGGGACCGGTGTTTGATCGCCGCTCGACCTTGACTTCCGCCGAGAAAACCTCATTCTCGCACGTCACGGAGAATCTTGGAAATTTGTTCGCCACAAAGAAAGGGGCTAGCGTATTATCGAAGGACCTTTCCTCGGAAAAACTTTCTTTCGTCAAGATGGGATGCCTCAGCCTTGAAGGCTCGCAAGCGGTTCGCTCACTTTCTGTCCTTGCTCCTCTCCGCCGTCCTGGCCTGGCCCTCGTGCGTCCCCGTTCTGGCGACGGAGACGACCAGACCGGTTCCGGCGTCGAAACCGGAACAGGGCGGAAAACCGGATCAGAGCGTTCAGCGACGGGATCGCAAGGCCCTGCTCGAAGAACAGGCCTGGTCCGAAGTGACCGATAACTTCGAGAATGCCGACGGGCGCGATGAATTTCCTGGCTCCTCGGCCCTATTCACGCTTTGCCCGTTCGACTTGCCGAGCCTTGTCCCTTCGACGTTGGAAATCCGTTTGCCGGGATCGGTCAATCAGGTGTCCTTGAGTTGGCTCTCTTCTCCTCTCCGGTGCTAGGTTGGGTCATCTTCGTGGGCTCTCTTTGAGTTCGCTCGTCGTCGGAGGCCTGATCTTCCGGTCCGAGCAGCTCAGCGCGGTGATGATCACGGGCAACTTCTCTGCCCTGATTCGACAATCATTCGTTTGATTCGTACGGTCGTCGATCGGCACAAGCCACGATCTCGCCTGGAGATCGGATGGAAGCTCGGTGCCGAGCCGGCCCATGATTTCATGTCGCCTTCCCAACCGGAGAGCAGGGTACCATGTCGCTTCACACTGCCGACACGATCGATACCAGTTCCGCGAAGCCGGAAAGCAATCATCTCGCCGAGCCGGTGCGTTCTCAACAGAGAACCGGCCCCCGAAAGATTCCGGGGTACGTCAAGTTTCTGTTGTTCCTCGCCGTCGCCGGCGCGGCGACCGGCGGAGCCTATAAGGTCTTCGGTCGCGAGAAGTTTCTTCACGGGGTCGAACTGGTGAAGGAGCAGATCGTCGGAGCGCCCCAGGGTCCGATCATTCCCGACAAGACCCTGACGAAGTCCACCGGTCCCTGGAACGGCCTGGTCAAGGTGACCAAGAAGGAACAGGAGACGATTGGCTTCACCATCAAGCCGGCCCTGGAGCAGACCCAACCGCTCAGCCTGGAATTGCCGGGCCAGACCGACTACGACCTCGACACCTTGAACAAGATCCGACCCCGGTTTGATAACGCCCTGGTCGAGAAGGTTTTTGTCTCCGCCGGTCAGATCGTCAAGAAGGGAGAACCACTCCTGGAACTCCGGAGCGCCGAGCTGGGCCTGGCCAAGAATGAATGCCGGACCAAATTTGTCCAGTGGGATCACGACCACAAATTACTGGTGGCCCGCGAACCCCTGGCCAAGGACAACCGGATCACCCAGCTTATGTGGACCGATACCCAGAACGACGAAAAGAAGAGTCGTCTCGATTACTACGTTTCGCGCGAAAAACTGGCGACCTACGGCCTGACGAACGAGCAGATAGACCTGCTTCTGGTGGGACTGAAAGATGACAACAAGATCGCCGAGGCCGCCGGCAAGAACACCGAGGACATCACCTGGATGACGTTGCTCTCGCCGATCGACGGCGTGGTGGTGAATCGCGACGCGGTTCCGGGCAATTTCTACGACCAGATCAACATCATGCTGACCATCTCGCCGATGGACAAGCTCTGGGTCTGGGGCAACGTATCCGAGAGCGACCTCGACAAGATCCATGTCGGCCAGAAGTGGGACATCATGTTCCAGTTCTCCAAGGAAAAATTCCAGGGACAGGTCGAAAGCATTGCCAATGGCGTCGATCTCGAGACCCGAACACTCCGGATTCGAGCGTCGATTCCGAACCCCGACAAGGCCTTGCGCAAGGGGATGCTCGTCCGAGCTTATCTCCAGATCCCGCCGACGCCGGGGGACACGGTGATCCCGCGTAACGCCCTTTCCGTCATCAATGGCGAATATTACGCGTTCGTCGAAAAAGGGAAAGCGCCCGCCGAAAACGGGGACCCCGGCGACGAAGCGACTCTGTTCGAGCGCCGGAAACTCGAGATCGAGCAAGAGAATACCAACCTGGTGATCGTCAAGAAGGGGCTGACCAAAGGGGACCTTGTGGTGAGCAACGGGTCGCTGATCCTCTCGCAGATGTACGAGGATATGAGCACCGTGGATAGCGGCCTCCCGGTCCAGTAAGCGACGGCTCCAGGCATGGCCGGATTGCCTTTCTGATCTTCAGGGGGTTTGACCACTCCTGGTCACGGGTGTAGGATCGGTTCAGAGGGTCCACATCTCCGCGCGAACCCTCCGCATCCCCCCTGAAGGTCATCTCCAAGAAAGGGGTTCGGAACATGCCGTTGTTCGAGGTGGAAACGACATCGCATATCATGATTGCGTGCGTTGAAGACGAGTTGCAGGCCCGAGGCTTCGCGCTCGCGAACTATCCGCAGGAGGAGGTTCTCCGGATCAGCCATCGCCCCAAGGACGCGTGGGTGATCTCGAAGAACCTGCTGGGCCTCAATTCCGAGGCGACCAACCCGTGTGTGCGGGCTCGCGAGTGTCTCTCCAAGGCCCAGGGGGACAAGCTCCACGCCGTGAGGCTGTACATGCAGCAAACCGGGACCGACCTGGAAGGGGCTCGAAAGGTGATCGAGTCCAACATGGCCATGGGTTGGTGACGCCGGTTTCCTTCGGAGGATCGCGGTTCTGAGGATCGAGCCGACGATCGGCTCGGTCCTGACTCATCGGACCGTACCACTTCGGTCGCTCTCGTCGCGAAATCGACGCATTTCTTGGGGTCTGATCCTTGGACGGAACGGCCCCAAGATGTTACTTTCCAGAGGATCGTCTGGCCTGAGTGGGTCTCGGGTTCGCGCCGATCAATTCCAGCGTGGGATCAGTCCGGCGGGAAGATCCGATCGACTGTCCGGGAGTGACTCGATGCCCAAGGTGATCAGCTTGATCCTCGGAGGAGGGCGGGGGACTCGGCTTTTCCCGCTGACCAAGTCGCGGAGCAAGCCCGCCGTGCCGATCGCCGGCAAGTACCGTTTGATCGATATTCCGATCTCCAACTGCATTCA
>JAJYCH010000290.1 GCA_021778575.1 Planctomycetota bacterium | reverse complement strand
TCTCACTGTGCTGAACTGTGCGACCGAAAGTTCCATGACGGTTCCTCCTGTTTTCGCCAACCAGAAGTCGCCGCTCCGGCCAGAGGGCCGGCGTGGCGGGTCCGCGCGGGCTCGCCTCGACACAAGTCGAGTCGTTCATGAAAAGCGCAGCGCGACCAACATCCGTTCGGCCTTCGAGATCCGACGCCACTGGTCATGGCGTGGAACGACAAGCATGCCGCGAATGTCGAAACTTCCTGACTTCATCGGCGGATTGGTAAATCAGTAGGCAGTAACAACGACCCGGTCAAGTGGGTGATTGTGGAATATCGAGAAACTCGTGGTAATCGATCTGTACACCTCGACGCCAGAGGCCGGGGTGAATACGCTACATCATCAATCTCTTTGATTTAAGATCATGCGTACCATGAATATCGTCACGCAGCGATTGGTCCGGTTCGTGGTTTGCTTGAGCTGGGCCGCCAGTCTCGGGGGGATTGTCCTGGCGCTGGTGGCTCCGGACGTGGCGCGGCTGGCGATCGTTCAGTGGTCTCCCTGGTTGCTCGGGTTGTTCGCGCTGGGAATTCCTCACGGAGCACTCGATCACCGGGTCGGAGGCGATCTCGCCCCGACGGCGAATGATCGTCCCGCCCGGTCGTCCGGTCCGCTGTTCTACGTGGCTTATCTGGCGGCGGCGGGCCTGGTCGTGCTGGTCTGGTGGGTTTCGCCGATGGTGGCTTCGGTCGGGTTTCTGGCGGTTGCGGCCGTCCATTTCGGCCAGGGGGATGTTTACTGGAGCCGTCGGTTCGGGCTCGCGGCTCGAACCGATTCGGTGGGCTATCGAATGGCGCTTCTGGTGGCTCGGTCCGCTCTGCCGATCGCCTGGCCGATCCTCGCGTTTCCCGGAGAACTGGCCGGCGCGGCCAGCGTACTGGCCAGCCGCCTGTACGGTCGAGCGAGCTGGTCGATTCCGCCTCAAGCCATCACGGTGGGACTGATTCTGGTCGTCACCGCGGTCGGGCTTCAGGTGAGCTGGGCGGCCTGGTTGGGATTTCGCGGAGATCGCTTGACGAGGTGGTTGGCCTGCGGTGATATCGCCGAGACGATGCTTCTGGTCGCCCTCTTCGGACTTGTGCCGCCAGTCCTGGCATTGGGCCTTTATTTTAACGCATGGCATTCACTTCGGCATGTGATTCGCCTGCTTTTGCTTGACGGATCGACACAAAAGTTAGTGGAATCAGGACGATGGATTGATGCTTTCGTCGCGTTTCAGAAGCAATCCTTGCCGATGACCTGCGGCGCGTGCGCGCTGCTGATCGGCCTGGGGCTCGTGATGGGTCGTTCCGTGGTCTCGATCGTCGATCTGGGACTGGTGGCGCTCGTCACGCTCAGCGCTCTGACGCTTCCGCATTTCCTGGTTGTGATCTGGATGGATCGTCGCCAAGGGATCTGGTCGCCCAGTCCCGACCAAAGCCAAGGTTCATGAGGATACGCTCATGTTCATTCAGGACAGTCCGGCAACCATTCGATCCGATCTTCCCGGACGCCAGGCGACCCCTCTGCGAGCGACGACCCGCAAAACAATCTATTCTCATCTGATCCTGGGCGCCGGCTGCGCGGGATTGAGCCTGGCATGGAACCTGCTGGAACGGGGTGTCGACGAGCCGATCCTGATCGTCGATCGCCGCGAGCGGTTCGCGAACGACCGGACCTGGTGCTTCTGGAACGTCGAGCCGACACCGTTTTCCGACCTGGCCACCCACGCCTGGACGCGCTGGATGGTCCACGACGGCTGCCGAGAAACCGTTGCCTTGTGCTCCGAGTACCCTTACCTCCGGATTCGATCGGCCGACTTTTACGACCGGGTGCTCGACCGTCTGGCCTCGGCCCCGAACGTCACCCTGGCGCTGGGCCAGCCGATCCTGAACGTCGCCGAGACGGCCCGGGGGGTCAAGGTCGTGACCGCCGGGGGGGACTTCACGGGCCTCCGGGCTTACCAGAGTTCGGGTAGCGGTCTGAGGTCGATGGCCACCGGCCCGGGGCGCGGTCCGTCGAGGCTTCTCCAGCATTTTTTCGGCCAGACGGTTCGCGTCAACCAGCCGACATTTGATCCGAATTGTCCTTCACTGATGGATTTCCGGGCCTCTCAGGTCGATGGGCCGCACTTTCTCTATCTCCTGCCATTGTCGCCGACCGAAGCGCTGGTTGAGAATACTTATCTTTACCCGTTTGCGATCAGTCCCGATCGGCATCGGCAAGAGATCGCCGGCCATCTCCGCGAGCGTTATGGGTTGGAGGCGGGGCGGTTCGAGGTCGTCGAGGAGGAGTCGGGCGCGATCCCGATGACCACGGCGCTGACACCGGCGACCGACGGGTCGTCGCGGGTCACGCCGATCGGACTCGACGGCGGCGCGGCCCGGCCTTCGAGCGGCTACGCCTTTCTCCGGATTCAGCGACAGGCTCGCCACCTGGCCGAGCGGATCGCGGCCGGCAAGCCCTCGCGCCCCGACCTGGCTCGTCAGGCCCTGGGCCCGGCGAAATATCCTTTTTTTGATGCGATCTTCCTTCAGGTCCTAGCCGATCGCCCCGACCTGGCCCCCCGGATCTTCGCCCGGATGTTCGAACGCGCCCGCGCCGGATCGGTCGTTCGGTTCCTCGGCGAACAGAGCACCCTGGTCGACGACCTCCGGATCGTCGCCGCGTTGCCCAAGATCCCGTTCGTAACGGCCGCCATCCGCTCGGTCCGCGACTGGCTTCCCCAAATTGTGAAGAGATTTTGACTATTTATTTCGATGTGGTCGCCAAGTCGCGGTAGATCCGGGCCAGTTCGATCATCAACGGCTCGACGCGGGCGAAGTAATCGTCTTCCTTCAGGGTCGATTTCTGGTCGCGGAGTGCGGCGAGGGCGAGTTCGATCTGGTTCCGTTTCTGGCGGATCTCGGGAGGGATCGCGCGTTCGCGGTCGCTGGGGATGAGCGGAAGCTGGTGAGCCCGGAGCCCGTCGGGCGCGGTACCGTCCTTGGCTTTTTTGGTCGCTCGGACCCCCTGGAAGAATTCGGCGGGGGTTCCGAGATGGTCGCCGTTGTCGTCGAGCAAGGCGTGTTCGGTGGCGAGCCTCGACTTCGACTTGTAGAAGTCGGCCGTCCGGCTGCTGGCGACGAGAAATGCTTCCAGAAGCGAGACCTGGCCGTCCTTGTCGAGGTCGGCGGCGAGGTCGGCGATGGCGTCGGCCAGATACTCGCCGAACCGGGCGAAGTTCTGCTCGCTGCCGCTCCTGGTCGCCGTGATGACGACCCGATCCGGTCCCGAAAGCTTGTTCAAGAACGGGGCGCTGGCCGACGCGCAATCGATCACCGCGACCGGCCGCTTGATCGGCGCGAGCCACTCGGAAAACTCGGCATCCGAAACATCCGGCCCCCGGAGGTTGAACTTCGCCACCTTGCCGTCATAGGACCCGTGCCCGATCAGGACGATCCAGAGCGGCTCGGAGCCGGTGGCCTGCGATTCGAGCGACGCCTTGAGCCGGTCGTGGTCGGTCGTGCCCGCCTCATCCGCCTGGCCCAACGTGATGACCTCGGCGTGAGCCCTGGCCGCGGCCGATTCCCAGCGATCGGCCCAGTGCTGAAACTGGCTCTTGTATTCGGGAGTGCCCGAAGCCCCGACGACGATCAGGACGCACGGGCGGTCGGCCGGAATGGTCAGAGCAGACACGGCCAGCGTTACAGAGAGAATGAGAGACATGGTTATGATTCCGTAGAGCCCCACCGGTCCAAATTGGTGGGGCTCGTTTCACTCGAACCACCCTATATGTGTTTATTCTTTCATGTCACGCCAGGCCATTGACTCGCCGGATCGCCCACTCGCCGGCCAGGCAGGCGATGGCGATCAGGAAGTAGGCGGGGTGGTGCCAGAGCGGGGCGGTCCAGGGCTCGGTGATCGGGGCGTCTCGGGAGGCGAGGCTGGTCACGAACGCGTCGAGGTTGTTGCCGTCGACGAGTTCGCCCTTGGTCCGGACTGCGAGGTCTTTCAGGGCGTCTCGATCGGGTTCGAGGCGGGCGAATTCGTCGGCCAGGGGCTGCGCGGCCCAGCCTGATTCGCGCTCGCCGACGGATGAGCCGTCGGGGGCGGTCGCCACGGCGTTGACCCGATAAGGGCCGGGCTGGCGGGCGACGTAGGTGGCCGAATAAGTTCCCGCCTCGCGGCCATCGGGCTCGGCGTCGATGGTGAGATGGGTCTTGTCGTGCAAGGTGATTTGCAGGTTGACCCTGGCGTTGTCGAGCGGGCGATACTCGGAGTCGCGGACTCGCACGGCGATCTCGAACGCCGGGGCGCTGGCTTGCGCCTTGGGCTTGACCCCGACATCGACCCGCCCGGGAACATCGCCGACGAGCCAGCGGACGGTCTGCCGCCAGGACCGGTCGAGGTCGCTCTCGGCCGGGTCGGGGCGTCTCAGTCCCCACCGCCAGAGGTCGCCGATCATCAGAGCCGCCACATGCCCCTTGCCGAAGGTCTGCGCGACGAGCGCGGGGGCGAGGGCTCCGGCCGAGTCACGAACCTCGGCCAGGACGGAGGCTCCGGGCTTGATGTTGCCGACGTCGCTGAGCATCTTGAACCCGGTCATCGTGTTCAGCCGCTGGTTCTCTTCTTCCTCGGTCTTGCGGGTCCGGACCCAGGGCTGGAGCCAGCCTTCGCGGGTCAGGACCAGGCGGTGTTCCCCTTCGGCCGGGGTGGGCGGAGCGTTGCGGTTGTTGATATAAACCGGCAGCATCTCGCCCACCGGCGTCCGGTCGTACTTGCCGTCGGCGAACGAGTCGGGTCCGCCGAGCATCAGCAGGCCGCCGCCTCGTCGGCTCACGAAATTGCGCAAGAGCGTGAGCTGATCCTGGGTGAAGAACGACGCTTCGAGGTCGTCGATCACGATCGCGTGGTAGCGGTACAGTTCCTCGGCGGTCTTGGGAAAACCGTCGCGAAGTTCGGCCTCGTCGGCCGTATCCATCCGGATCAGGACGGGTTGATCGGCGCGTTCGGTGGTGTCGGGGTCGGCGTTGTCGAAGTTGTTGAAGAGGGGCGAGGTTGTCCGGGTGCCCGACGCCTGGAAGTCGAACTTGGCCTGCCGCTTTGCGATCCGGATCAGGCCGACGAGGTTGACCTGTTCGTCGTCGGTGACGGCCCGTCGGAGGAATTTGAACTCCCAGTTGGGCCGACCGCTGACGTAGAGAACGCGGTACGGACCGCCCCCCTGATCGACGACAACCAGCCGGGCGTTATTGGCCAGGGTTTGCTCGCCCGATCGAGCCTCGTCGATCGCTCCCTTGACGGTCGAGGACTCGGCCGAACCGGCGAAGGCGTTGACCTTGTAAAAGTTGATCCCGCGCTTCTCGGGCCGGAACTGGAAGCGGAAGCCGAGCGGCTTGCCGTCGGCCGCGGCTTTCAACTCCTGGCGAGCGACTTCCTTGCCCGATTCATCAAGGACGACGGCGACGATCGGCTGGCCATCGAGACCGATCGCCGAGACATCAGCGCGGATGACGACCGGGGCGCTCTCGAAGTTAGTCTGGCTGACCGAGACGTCGCGGACTCCGACGTCGCGCAAGATCCCTCGGGACGGAAGCATCACCGGATAAATCGGTGGGAGCGCGTCGTAGTCGAGGTCGACCTGGTCGGTCCGGTTACCGTCGCTGAAGAGGAGGACACCGGCGATCGGCAGCCCCTTGAACCGTCGGGCCAGGGCGTTGAGCGAGGTGTTGAGCGACGAACCGTTGCCGTCGAAGGCGAGCCCCTCGAAGCCATCGACGGCGCGGACGTGCGAGTCGAACGCATAGTTCCGGACGTCGAAATCCTGGCCGATCCGGGCCTTCCAGGGGGAGGTTTTCTGGAGTCGGTCGCGGACCCAGTCGCCCCGGGTGGCGGTGCCGGCCTGGTCGTCCTTGATGAGCAAGCTCTGGCTGTTGTCGGCCAGCAGGACGAACGCGTTGGCCCCCCGTCGCGGTCGAGTGCCGGTCAGGAGCGGCTCGACCAGCGCGAGGACCAGCGCCGCGAAGCCGACGCCCTTCAGGAGCGCGGCCAGAAGCTTGACACCTGGTCGGACAGGAGCCCGGCCGTAGCTCCAGAGCAGCGAGACGGCCGCCACCGCGCCCAGGACGAGCGCGGCGATCGACCAGTCGGGCGCTCCCCAGATCAAGCTCGGGGTATCGGTGTTCATTTATTTACCGCTCCCCAGTCGTTCGTAGTAGCGGCGGACCCCTTCGGTGAACTGGGCGGGAACGGGGTCGCGATCGATCGGGACGAGCGAGTTGGGCGACTCGCGACGACGGACTTCCTCGGCGACCCGGTCGCGAAGCTGGCGGATCGGGTCGGCGACCATCTCCTTGATGGCCTTGGGGTCGGGAACCTGGGAGTGGCGCTTGAAATCCTCGCGAGCCCCTCGGGCCCGGTCGCGAATTCGAGCGGCCTCGGCGCGAAGCTGGGGGTCTTCGAGGAGCTCCTCGACGTCGCGCAAGCGGTCGGAGAACTGGCGGAACCCGTCGCCG
>JAJYCH010000289.1 GCA_021778575.1 Planctomycetota bacterium | reverse complement strand
GCGGTCATGAGGATCACCGGGAGCCTCGGATAGCGCTCGCGGATGACTTCAACCAGCGCCAGGCCATCCATCCTGGGCATCTGAAGATCGGTCAGGACCAGCAACGGCTCGTTCCGCTCGATCTCGGCGAGAGCCTCCTCGCCATTTGACGCATAAACCGGCGTCAATCCGTTGAACTTCTCGATGATCGAGCCGGCGATCCTCCGGTCGATCAGGTAGTCGTCCACGATCAGGATTGTCGGCGCGTCGAGGATCGCGGTTGATCCGATGAACTCCTCGTCGTCGATGGGAAATTGATCTTCGGTCGCGGGCATCGTCAACCGTCCTCTCGAAAATTCAGCGATTTTCCGCCGCCAATCACGCTTTCGCCGAGGCGATCGCCTCCAGCGTAGGTCGAAGCCGATCCATTTCGTGTTTCAGGTCATCGAGCGTCCGTCGCAACTCATCGTCGTGGTCGGTCGTGGCGAACCGTTCGAGCCGGGACGCGGCGGCCTCGACGGTGATCAGGGCGAAGTTGCTCGCCACCCCTCGGAGCGTATGGGCCAGCCGCTTGAGCGTCGCGGGCTCGCCGGAGTCGATCGCCTGCTCGATTTCGCGGCTCAATCTGGGCCAGTCACCGAGGAAAATCCCGATCACTTCGGCGAGCAATTCCTCATCACCGCCGACGGTGACCAGCGCCGCGGCGAGATTGAAGTCTCCGGCGGAAACGTCGACCGAACCGGTCCCTGAGACCGGCGAGCCCAGATCGCGCTCGATCACCCAGCGTTCGAGAGCCGCTCGGAGATCATCCGACCGGATCGGCTTGGAGAGATAGTCGTCGAACCCGGAGCAAAGACAGCGCTCGCGATCCCCTTTCATGGCGTGAGCCGTCAGGGCGATGATGACGATCGAGACACCTCGCGAAATTTCGGCCCCACGAATCGCGGCGACGGCCTCGAAGCCATCCATCTCGGGCATCTGAACGTCCATCAGGATCAGGTCAAACCGCTGGTCAAACCAGGCGTCAATCGCTTTCCGACCGTCCGGAGCCACGGTCACCCGATGCCCCATCCTGGTGAGCATCGCGACGGCGACCTTCTGATTGACGATGTTATCCTCGGCCAGCAAGATCGACAGGCGACGCCGGCTGGAACTCACCTCGGCCAGCGGCGACGAATCCGGATCGACTGACGGTTCAGCGATCAGGCTTTCCGGGCCGAGAAAGCTTGTGCTCATGAGATCAAACAGATCCGACTGGCGCACCGGCTTGTTCAGCGTCGCCAAGATCCCCAGCGAGCGCAGTCGTTCGGACTCGGTCGTTACTCCCGACGAACTGAGCAAGACGATCGGAAGCGAATCGAACCAGCCGGCAGCCTGGATCTGCTCGGCCAGCTCGAATCCATCCATTCCGGGCATGCACCCATCGATCAGAGCGATTGCGAACGGTCGATGATCGCGGCGAGCCTGGTCGAGGGCTTCGAGAGCGGCGGGACCATCAGCGGCGGTCGAAGGTCGAGTCCCCCAGCTTTTCAGCGTCTCCTCAAGGATCGTCCGACTGGTCTGGTTGTCATCAACCACCAGCACCCGGAGGTCGCGCAACGGATTATCGGCCGGGAATCGATGCGTCCGATCGTCGTGAGCCGCCCGACCGAAATTCGCGGTGAACGAGAAAAGACTCCCCTGACCGACGGCTCCCTCGACCCAGATCCGCCCACCCATGAGCGCCACCAATTTTGCCGAGATCGACAGTCCCAGCCCGGTCCCGCTGTACCGCCTGGTCGATGAGCCGTCCGCCTGCTCGAACGACTCGAAGATCAAAGCCTGTTTGTTTTTCGGGATGCCGATCCCGGTGTCGCGGACCGAGAACAACAGAGTCACTTCGCCCGCTCCGATCGACTGGTTGGCGACCGAGACCACCACCTCGCCATGCTCGGTAAACTTGATCGAGTTGCCCACCAAATTGAGAATCACCTGCCCCAGACGTCCGGCGTCGCCAATGAGCGAGTCGGGGACGTTGGGAGCAATCCGACAGGCCAGCTCCAGCTTCCTGGCATGGGCCCGAGGCGCCAGCGCCTTGATCGTATCGTCCAGGGTCTCGCGAAGCGGGAATGGAGATCCTTCGAGCGCCAGCTTTCCCGCCTCGATCTTCGAGAAATCGAGAATATCGTTGATCACCGTCAGTAAGGCTTCGGCCGACGACTTGACCAGCATCATGAATTCACGCTGCGACGAAGTCAGCGACGATTCCAGGATCAACTCGGTCATTCCGAGAATCCCGTTCATCGGCGTCCGGATCTCGTGGCTCATGTTGGCGAGGAACTCGCTCTTGGCGCGACTGGCCTGCTCGGCGGCCTCGCGAGCGTTGTGGATCTCCGTCACGTCGATGCACGAACCGATGTAACCGGCAAAAACCGTGTCGATAAATTGGCGGGGCATCCCCTTGCCAAGAATCCGGCGGTACTCGCCGTCGCCTCGGCGGAGCCGGAATTCGTGCTGGAACGCTTCGCGACGCTCGGCCGACGATCGTTCGGCCTGGAGGACCCGATCGAGATCGTCGGGATGGAGCCGATCGATCCACCCCTGACCGATTTCTTGATCCATCGTCCGACCAGTAAACTGGAGCCATCGACTGTTGAACCAGGAGCGCGAGCCGTCCGCTTCGCTCATCCAGATCTTGACCGGGGCATCGTCGGCCAGAGTCCGGAACCGAGCCTCGCTTTCCCGGAGCGCCACCTCGCCGGCTCTCCGTTCGACAAAAAGCCCGATCTGAGCCCCGATCGAGGCCATGACCTGAAGGAGCGGATCATCGGCGGTCTGCGCGGCTCGCGAAAACAGCGTGATGACTCCGATCGTTCCCGACTGGTTGAGGATCGGGAAACCAAATCCATTTTTCAGATCCACTCGCTCGGCCAGCGCGGACCGATGAAACGTCGGATTCCGGGCGAGATCGGTGATCCAGACCGGCGCGCCTGATGCCCAGATTCGACCGGGAAGCCCGTCGCCCCGCGTGAACTCGTAGTGACTCGACGGAACGGCAAATGAGTCGACCAACTGTTCGGTCGACGCCCAGTGCTCACGCAATCGGAGGACCGAGTCGGCCGGGTCGATCGCCCAGTACTCGGTGACGTCGACACTCAGATTCTCACCGATGACCTTGAGCAGTTCGGGCATCGCCTGGTCGAGCGAATCGACCTCGGACAGGATGCGCATGGTCGTGGACTGAACGGCCAGGCGGCCCTCGTTGCGCCGACGCTCGGTGATATCACTCAGAATGACGATGATATTCAAGACCGCGCCGCTGGCGCTCAAGACCGGTTGAGCCTCCATATCGGCCCAGTAGCGCTGCCCTGATCGTGTGTAGTTCTTGACCACGATCTGCACCCGATGTCCGCTCCAGACGAGCTGATGGAACTGGGCAGCGACCTCCGGGCCACGATCGGGATCGATGAAGAAGGTCTCGGGACGATGACCGATGACTTCATGGGGTTGAAAGCCGGTCAGTTGGGTGAATCCTTCGTTCACCCACTCGATCCGATCGAGCGCGTCGACGATCACGACGGCATTCTGCGTCCGGCTGGCAACCATCGCCAGTTTCTTTGCCTGAACGTTACTGGCCAGAAGTGCCGTCTCCGCCTGGGTCCGCCGTTTCGTCTCGCAATAGATGAGACGGAAGACGCCGGCCAGGAGGATCAGGTTGACCACCATCCCCAGCGTCAGGACCAGGCTCGTCCGTTGGCGACTGGCGCGAGTCGACGAGTTCCGCTGGTTGAGGACCGTGAACTCCTGAGTCTTCATCACACCGACCAGGTCGCGAATTTCTTCCATGATTGCCAGACCGCGTTCACCATCGCCAAGCGCAAGAACCGCATCGAGCCCCTGCTCGCGACGGATCTTGAGAATGCTCCGCTGGAAGTCGATCTTGGCCGCGATCAACTCCCGAAGTTGTTCCACTCGCTTCGCTTGCTCGGGACGGCCACGGACCTGTTCGGTCGCGGTCCGGTGAACTTTTTCGATGGTTTTGACAGCGTCGTCGAAAGCCAGGAGTCGGTCGGTCCGGCCCGAGACGATGAAGGCCCGCGAACTGGCTTCGGCCGCGTGGAGTGCCGAGAGAAGTTCTTCGAGCCTTTCGAGGGATTTCTGGGTTCTGGCGACTGCCGCCTCCTCATCGGAAGTTGCCGCGACGCTCCAGAGGGTGACGAAACCCAGACTGATCGAGATCGCGGCGACCAGACCCGACCAGAGGGCGACGGCGTGCTTCAGTGATCTCGTCACGTCGAGACATCCCGTCAATCGTTCGCGACCTTGCCGCTCAACCGACGAGACCTTGATGAATCGCCGACGGTCGAGAATGGCAATAATCGTTCACTTGCCTGCCGATCGAGTCCGCACGGTTTCGGTAAGAAACCATCTTCTGTTGAAGCTTAGTTCTCCTGGGCCGCCAACGAGAACAAGCGAACCGAAGATTCCAACAGATCCGGTCGCAACCTCGTTCGAAAAGCCGAATCGAGGGCGAAAGGTTCGTGCGGGAACCTTCGCCCTCGATCGTGTTTTTGGGAAGAACCCGCGCCGTGGATCGGATCGGACTTCGACGTGAGGATCATCGTCCCCGGCGATTTTGCGTTCAGGCCGCGTTCCGGCGGCGACGCCAGGTATGACCGGCCAGGCCGAGAAGCCCAACCGTGGCGAGGAAAATGCTGCTGGGTTCGGGAACGGCCGACGCGTTCAAGAGTTGACCGATCGCCGAATATCCAGCGGCCGTCGGATCGATCCCGCCCGTGCTGAGAATGTTGGTGTACGTGCCTTCCTTGCCGAGGAACGCGCTGTAGGTGTTGATGTAGGTCGCGCCGGTGCTGGCCGCCTGGCTCTGAATAATGCTGTTCAGGCCGAGGATCGCCGATTCGGCGGAGGCGGCCAGCGGATTGTTGGGTGTCGCGTTGTATGGGTTGTACGCGCCGATCAGATCGATTTTTGCGTTCGGCAGCAGGCTATGAATCGAGTTCAGGACCGACGCGTACTCGGTCGAGATCTGGCTCAGACCGGTCTGGATGGCCGCCGACTGCTGGGTCAGCGACATCGTCGAGAATCCCGGGGCATTGAGGATGTTGGTGACGTCGGTCATTCCGAGTGAGAGCGTGATATTGGTGACCGGGCTCCCGTTCGCGCCGGCGGCGAGCGCGTAATGATAGAACATGTCTTGCTGGCTGGACTGCGGAACGCCATTGGCGGTCCCGGCGACATAGTAATTGGTGTTGGCGGTGTAGTTCGGGAGAGTCGTGTTGTAGTTGGCCAGCGATACACCAGGCAAGGCGAGATTGACGACGTTCGGGGCCGTCCCTCCGCTCATTGCGGCCAGCGAGTTGGCGTACTGGCTGACGAACCCGGCGTTGGGTCCGCCCTGACCGTTGTCCTGGGTCGTCCCGGTGCCGTAACCAAGCCCATCGCCCAACGAGAGGTAAGTCGATGAGCTGGCGGCTTCCGAGTGAGTGGCCCCGAAGGCCATCAACGCCAGCGCGGGGAGCAAGGGGGCGAGCTTCGCAAACGTCTTCATGATCGGTGTCATCCTTGTGTCTTAGAGTCTCCTCCGGTGAGAACGTCGTTTTTGTAACAGATTCGTTCAAGTTTGCAACGCGACTTTCCGGCAGGCGCGACTCTCCTTAACAGAACCCTCGAAATCCGACCCGATTGGCCGCAAAGCTTCGCCGATTTTTTCGTGACCCGGGCGGATGGCGGGGTTACGATGAGCGATCGACGCGGCCAGTCCGCGCCCGATCTCGCCGCTTTATTTCCCTCAGCCACTCTCCAGAAGGGAGACGAGCCATGTCGTTGAATCGCCGCCAGCTCCTGCTTTCCGCGGGGGCCGCGCTACTCGGCCCGCAAGCGCTTCAGGTCCTCGCCGCTCAAAAAGGTGGGGCGACCAAGAAAGTGCTCTTCTTCACCAAGAGCTCGGGCTTCCAGCACTCGGTCATCGCCCGAAAAGGGGACGCGCCGGCCCTGGCCGAGCGGATCTTGACCGAGATCGGCAAGGAGCACGGCTTCGAGGTCGTCGCCTCCAAGGACGGTCGGATGTTCGACCCGGACAAGATCGGTCAGTGGGATGCCTTCGCCTTCGAGACCACCGGCGACCTGACCAAACCGGGCACCGACAAGACCCCGCCGATCTCCGCCGACGGCCTGAAAGCGTTCTTCGACGCCATCGACTCGGGCAAGGGATTCGTCGGAATGCATTGCGCCAGCGATACTTTTGGCGATCATCGCAAGATGGGAGCCAACGATCCCTACGTCAAGATGATCGGCGGCCAATTCGCCGGTCACGGAGCCCAGCAGGTCGCCACGATCGAGGTCGCCGATCCCGGTTTCCCGGGCGTCTCAGGGTTCGGGACCGGATCGTTCAAGATCGAGGACGAATGGTACACCCAGAAATATTGGGCCGACGACCTCCACGTCCTCCTCGTCCAGAAGACCGAGGGGATGAAGGGGGACATGTACCACCAGCCCAATTTCCCCGAGACCTGGACCCGGATGCAGGGCAAGGGCCGCGTCTTCTACACCTCGATGGGCCA